>VFKF01000439.1 GCA_009885705.1 Nitrospira sp.
AGTAATGGCCAGAACGGTCACGTCAAAGTGCAACGTCTTCCCTGCCAGCGGATGGTTGAAGTCGAGCACGATCGTATCATCCTTCACTTCCTTCACAATAGGGAATGCTGTCGCCCCGTCACCAGACTGCCCTTGAAGCTGAGTGCCCACTTTCTGTGCTGCAGCCGGAATGAGATCCTTCTTCACTTCCCGGATGGCTTCTGGATCAAGAGGCCCATACCCGTCAGCTGGAGCCACGACGATATGCTTCCGCTCCCCTTTCTTCATCCCTTCCATAGCCGTTTCCAAGCCGGGAACAATCTCATGCGCACCCTGCGTATAAGTCATCGGCTCCTTGCCGACGTTGGATTCAAGCACGGATTGATCGTCGAGCGCCAACGTGTACTCCAACGAAACGACGCTCCCGGCAGCAACAGTCACCCCGGCATCAGGCGTGGAAGACTCGGCCCAGGCCTGAGAACCCATGATGCCCAAAGAGAACACACACACAGAACAGACGCCTCGTAGGAATGCCGATCGTGCCATCACTCGAATCCTCCATGCGGTTCGGTTGAGAGTAGGAAAAGCCAACAACTGCCACAGGCAGAACGGTTCTGCATGCCGTCCAGCTCCATCAATGATTGTGACCAGGATTTTTATCATAGCCCACTCTCGCTTTCCACTCAGCGCCAAGTCTGACCCCTCAGAACGCTGCATCTCTTCGACAACCCCCCCTTCTCCCTAGCAGGTGCAGGAATACTCGGGCGACTGAGAACAACTGTTTCAATCACACAACAGCGCCCCCTCGCTATCTGGAGGGATTCCCTGCTACATTTCCAAGCGATTAACGCTTAGAGACGCCAACGCAGAGCACCATTATGGTTACAAGAAAATATCCCAGATTTCCCGTGTCGCTCTCCAGCACCTTAGTGCACCAGAATCACTTCCGCCATACAGGGTCAGTCCGAGACCTTTCGGCCAAGGGCTGTCGCGTGGAGAGTCTGATCAGCCCCTTTACCGGCATGCAGATCGCCATCCAATTACATATTCCGGGCGAACCTCAACCGATCCTGATCGACAATGCCACCGTGCGCTGGTCCGGATCCGCCGGCATCGGGGTAGAGTTTCTGACCATAGCCGCTCCACAGCAAGACCGCTTGAGCCTCATGATCAATCAGCTCCAACCTAAAGCCGGCCTTCAGTAGATCGCCCTCTCCCTAGCAAGATTGTCGGTAACCGACCAGGCCACTGCTGGAATGCGCATGCCAGAAGAGTCGCAGGCTGTTCAGAAAGGCCGTCCAGCAAGGCCGCAGCAAGCGGAGAGGCGAGTCGTACTCTCAGCAGTACGTTGAGCCTCTGCGCGCCGCGAGCACGCAGCTGGCGGCCTTTATCAACAGCCTGCTAGTTGCATTTTAGGCATCCGCCTCCGTATTCTCAGTCACTATGGACCTTGCTCAACTTTCCCCGACACAACTGAAAGAACTCGTACGAGGGATCGTCGACGATCGCCTGCGTGAATTGCTGGGCGATCCCGACCTCGGACTCCAACTGAGCGAGGAGCTACGCGCTCGACTGAAAGAATCCCTCTCCGGCACGGAACGACTCTCGGGCGAAGACCTCGCAGATCAGCTCGGGCTCCGCTGGTAAGCACATCATGGCCTGGTACCGACTCGCCTATCGACCAGCGGTGCTCCACGATTTGACGAACCTGGATCCGGCCATGGCACAGCGACTCCTGGACAAGACCAAATGGATTGCCTCCAACATCGACAACTTGAGGCATGAATCGATCGCGCCGGACCTACCAGGCCTTTCCAAATATGCGGTCGAGGACTGGCGAATTTTTTACTCCATCGATCGCAACGATCACCTGGTCGACATCCACCACATCGTTCGCCAGAGGGAGCTTCGTGCATGATCGCTATCACGGTTGCCGCCATCGCAAAGCTGAAATCGATCCAAGTCAGCCATCCCGAGGATCCGATCGTCCGGGTGTCCGTACGAGACCTGGACGAGTCACGCTTAAGCTTCAATATTACGTTGGAAGCCACAACCCAGCCAGATGACGACGTTCAGGAAATCGACGGTCTCACGATCGCAGTGGATCGGCGCAGTGCGCCGCGGATGGAAGGGGTGACAGTCGACTACACCGAGGCAGGAGGATTTCGCTTTCTCCACGACGGCGAGGGCCGCAGCCGGCCACTCCTCACGATTCCCACACTGAATTAAATGAACAGTCTCTAGGCTGGGAAAATTCATTCCGACGTAGCAGCGACTCTATGACCAGAACAAGTGTGGAACTGCCACGAAGGATGCTCAAACAGGCCATCCAGCAAGGCCGCAGCGAGTGAAGGACCGAGGCGTACCCTTGTGGTACGTTGAGGATGCTTCGAGGCGACCTGCCTGCGCGAAGCCGCTTCGGCGAAGGCAGGGAACGAAGCTGGCGG
>VFKF01000169.1 GCA_009885705.1 Nitrospira sp.
ACATGGAATCCGAATTGGCCGCATTTCGTTCGCAGGTCAAGGACAACGAAGCGGCAACCGTTGTGCAAGCAGAAGCACTTCTACAATCCCATGCCGCGCTCGAACTGACGAAACAGGCCCTGGCGCGTAAGGCAGAAGAATTATCGCCCCTGCACGAACGCATCGCGGCCTTGGAACAGCGCCCGTCAGAGACCGCTCGACTCCAGGCCCGAATCCAAGAATTGGAGCCGGCACAAGGTCGCGTCCATTGGCTCGAAGTGCAACTGAGTGAGCGGGAGACGCAGCACCGAACCGCCCTTCATGACATCGAGCGACAACTGGCTGAGCGGGACCGCCGCATCGGCGAACTCGAACAGCTCCATCAATCCGACAGGGCGCCATCGCCGCACACCGGAAGAGACGTCGACGAACGTCAGGCAGAGCGGCTCGCTCACGAGCAACGACTAAAAGAAAAGGACGAGCACATCGCGGCCTTGCAGCAACGCATCGACTCCGTCGAGTCCGTTCAGCAAGCACTCGCGGGCCAGGCGAAAACGGTGAACGAACAGGAAGAAGAAATCAGCCGCCTCCGGAAGCGACTCGTCGAAGTCCGGGCCGCGCTCCGGATTCGCACCGACGGCGGTGTCGCGCCGCGCCCGATCCAGCCGACCGGCGATCAACTGACGCTACAGATCGCCCAACCAGCCCCCTCAGGCTCGCCGGAGAAAGACGACCTCTCGGAAATTCGCGGCATCGGACCGGCATTCGAACGAGCCCTCAACAACATGGGCATCGTGACCTTCCAACAGATCGCGCAGTGGGACGCCACGAACTTGAAACAGATTGCAGACCAACTCGAAACCCTTCCCGAACGCATCACACGCGATCAATGGATCGCCCGCGCCAAAAAACTCCACGAGCAGAAATACGGCAAGGGGCTCTGACGTAGCGGACGTTCGCGCGCCCAAAGCTATCAGCCGTCAGCGTTCAGCCATCAGCTCCTGTCCGGGAAAGAGATGCGCGAAACCACGTGTGGAGGAGGAGAATGGAACGGTCAGCGGCCCGGCAGGCGTAACTCGCGGGGCCTTCGAAAGAGTCACTGCCGTCAGGTCGTACCGCAGCACTTCTTAAACTTTCTCCCACTGCCGCAGGAACAGGGATCGTTCCGTCCGATCTTCGAATGAGCCGATATCGGAGGGTCAAGATCGCCCGCTTCACGCCGCGCCTGATAGATCGACCGTCCGAGGTGCGAGTACTCTCGCATCGCAGAGGAGAAGAGCGAGACCACCATCTCGATAAACGGCTCGAAGCTTGTCGTCCCCTTCCCCTCCTTGTGATAGGCCCTGGCAAGTTTCGGAGAGGCAAAACACGTCAGCACCATCAGTATTGCGCCCAGCTCCTCATCCAATTCCTCTGGCGTATAGTCGTTCCAGATCTCCACAAGGTAATCATGACCCATTGAAAACCCCTGCGCCCAGTGGCTCAACGACGCAGCAGCATCCAAATTGTCCAACGGCGCAGGGCTGATCTCGCAGCCTGGCGGAAGCGATGCGCTCCCCTCAGTTCGCTCCCGACCGCAGTCGTTGTAGAGGGCCAGCATGGCGTGGAGTACCTGCTCCGCTTCGTCTCGCGTCTCGTACCGGGCGTCCTGGTCA
>VFKF01000259.1 GCA_009885705.1 Nitrospira sp.
AATATTGGCAAGATCACGCCTAAAACGCCGCTGTCGGCTTGGAGCGAATATGTTTCCTGGATCAGCCGTCGGGATTGAAACGGGTCAAGGCGAACCGCGGGCACGAGGCCTGACGCCTCGTGCCCAACGATGTGTATGGCTGGCAGTGCTGCTGGCGCCGTTGAGTGTGATTTTCCTGGGGTGCCAGCGGGGAGACGCCGGTGCGGACAATCCAAACACGAAGCGGATAACCGGAAATCACCCTCCGGTCATTCGCGCTGCGACCCTCGTTCCTACGCCGCTTGTGTTAACTGGCCCGATCATCGTCCATGTGGATGCGCAGGATATCGATCGGAATCCGCTGAGCTTTCGCTACCGGTGGATCCTCAATGGCCAGTCGATTCCCAGCCAGGAGGGCGAGCAGTTGCCGCCGGAGTTGCTGAAGCGTGGCGATGCGCTGTCGGTTGAAATCTGGCCGCACGATGGGACGGTTGAAGGGAGCTCGTTTACGACGGAACCGGTTGTGGTGGGCAATTCACCGCCGGTGGTTGCTCACCTCGCTACCGAGCCGGAGTCGGCTTATCCCGGAGCCCGCGTGCGGGCGCAGGCGGATACATCGGATGCGGATAAGGATGTGGTTCGCCTATCCTACCGCTGGTGGAAGAACGACGTGCTCGTTCAGGAGGGGGACGAGGCGGAACTGGATACGGCCGGGTTCTCTCGGGGAGACACTTTGGTCGTTGAGGCGCTGCCGTTTGATGGAGCGCAGAAAGGCGCAGCGGTTCGGTCGGTTCCAATTCGCATAGGGAATACGCCGCCGAGAATCGTATCTGCTCCGGCCAAATCAATCGTCAACAATCGGTATGACTATCAACTCGAAGCGACAGATGCCGAATCAGATTCCATCACGTATTCGCTTGAAACGGCTCCGCCCGGCATGACAATTGATGAGCACAAGGGCTCCGTGTCTTGGCTAACTTCTCAGGATCAGATCGGTGTCCACAAGGTGAGGATCCTAGCCAAAGACAGCCAGGGGGCCATCACGTTTCAGGAGTTCGAGCTCAACCTCACGCCTGCCGTTCCTGCCAAGCCGGCGGGGGCGTGACAGGTAGCCGCGAAGTTCCATCCTTTCTTCAGCTTGTCACACCTTTCCTTGGTTTGCTAGAATCAACCCACGATCACTGTCGTGGAAGGAGAACGCCTGAGCGTTTGTGCGTAAACTAAAACTACGAGAAGGCACCAATACCGCCGTGTTGTTCGGTCACCACGACCGGCACCTCAAGTTGATTGAAGAAGACCTCGGCGTGCGCCTTTCGGCACGAGGCGAGGAACTCACCCTCGACGGTACCCCAGACGCCACACGGTACGCGGAACGCGTCCTGACAGAACTTGCGACTCTCGCCAACGACGGGATGGTCCTCCAGCCGGAGGATATCACCCATGCTTTGAGTGCGCTCCGGCAGAGTCCCGAGACTCCGATCAAAGAACTCCTTTCCAGCGCGGCCACCATTGTCACGAAGAAACGATTTGTCGCGCCGAAAACGCCGACGCAAAAAGCCTACATCGAAGCCATTGAAACTCACGATATCGTGATCGGCATCGGTCCGGCTGGAACAGGCAAGACCTATCTGGCGATGGCGATGGCGGTGAGCGCCTTGATGAAGAAAGAAGTGAGCCGGATCATTCTGGCGCGGCCGGCTGTCGAAGCGGGCGAGAAGATCGGCTTTTTACCCGGCGATATGTATGCCAAGGTGAATCCCTATCTCCGGCCTCTGTACGACGCCCTGTTCGACATGATGGATATGGAACGGGCGACGCGTGCGATTGAGCGAGGTGACATTGAAATTGCGCCACTCGGTTTTATGCGAGGCCGCACCCTGAACGATTCGTTCGTCATTCTCGACGAAGCGCAGAATGCCACGGCGGAGCAAATGAAGATGTTCCTCACGCGGCTCGGGTTCCATTCCAAGGTGGTCGTGACCGGCGATATCACGCAGGTGGATCTGCCGCCTGAACGGGTCTCCGGCCTGATCGAGGTGCGGGAGATTTTGCGCGACGTCGAGGGCATTCAATTCGTCTACTTCGACGAGCGTGACGTGGTCCGTCACAAGTTGGTGCAGGACATTATCAAAGCCTACGATCATCACCAGCAGACCCTTCAGCCTTCCGGTTCTTCATCGGGCGCAGCGGGGCGTCGACCATCGCCAGCGCCGCATCACAAGCCGCCGAAGCCTACTACCCCTGCCTCACCACTCACGGACTCGTGGGGCCAGTCGCATTAATTTCTTGAAAGTACTCAGGCCGATAGGCTGAAGGCTTTTAGGGGGAAAGGGTGCGTGATCATACAAAGCTTCGGGCCTTTGAGTTGGCTGATGAAGTGGTTGTGTTGGTGTATCGGGCCACCGCGGGATTTCCGAAAGAAGAATTGTTTGGACTGACATCTCAAATACGGCGGGCAGCTGTTTCAGTTCCTTCTAACATTGTGGAGGGGTGTGCTCGTGACAGTGAGGCGGATTACCTCAGATTCCTCAATATCGCCTTCGGGTCATTGAGGGAACTACACTATCAATTGAATTTGTCGAAGCGGTTGGGATTTTTGCGCAACGAGGATGCGACTCTGCTCGAAGCCAAGGTCGTAGAAGCCGAGAAGGTTGTAAACGGCTTGATTCGTGCCTTGCGAGGTAATGTATAACCTTCAGCCTTCAGTCTGAATACCTGAGCCGTTACTATGCCAGTTCATATGCAGATTCAGGTTCGACGTGTCACGTTCGACCAGGCGCGCCTGGATCGACAGGCACGGGCGATTCTGTCCGATGTCGGAGAAGCCTCGGCGGAGCTTGGCATTCTGTTCGTGGGCGACCAGCGGATGAGGAGTCTCAATCGTCAGTATCGGGGTAAGGACCGCACGACAGACGTGCTGGCCTTTGCCATGCGGGAAGCGCCCCATTCCTCTTCGACGGTGCTTGGCGATGTGGTCATTGCCGTGCCGACAGCAGTTCGACAAGCGAAAGAGGGCCAGCGATCGTTGGATGAAGAGCTCACGGTGCTTCTGGTTCACGGCATTTTGCATCTCTGTGGTTACGATCATGAGCGAAGCGAGAAAGAAGCGCGGCGGATGCAACGTCGGGAACGGATGATTCTTCGCTCGCTCGGACCGTTACCGGTACCGGTCCGAGTCAATCGAAAGCATCACGGGTAAATCTATGGGATGGCTACAGCGACTCAGTGACGGGCTGACCAAAACACGCGATGTCCTGCGCGGGTCTTTGGATCGGTTGCTGGGTCGTGCGGCGGATCCTGCCCTTTTGGAGGAATTCGAAGAATCGCTCATTGC
>VFKF01000138.1 GCA_009885705.1 Nitrospira sp.
GAACACCTGCATCTGACGTTCTTGTGCTACTGCACCGGAAAGAATGGGATAGATCGCTCGATTCATCGCTGTTGCTCCTTGCGTGGCGTTGACGCCAAGTCATATCGCAACATGCATGCCAAGACTGATACCAAGAATAGGAGCTGGACCGTCCACGTGAAACTGCCGTAATCAGCAGGCAACTGAGCCGCAACGGTAATCTCTATCGACAAGTGATCGAGCGGTGAACATGAGAAGAGACACAACGGACTAGGAAGAAGTTGCCGGTGCAGGGAAAATATCGCTGTTCGAATAGGGCAAGAATGAGATGCTGGGTACTGAGTCCTGAGGTTGGGATGTGCGCTGAGATTCAGAAGATTACGGAAGAAGATCGGCGAACGAGGTTGCTGCCTTCGCAAGCTCAGGAGCGGTTGAATGGGTCTCAGGCGAAGAAAACCGTACGGCCTGGCCATGGGACTTGGCATGCTTCACGGCCTGCAGGGCCTGTGCAAGCAAGCCCTCCTGTTCCGTCGCATCATCCGGATACCGTGCGATGCCGATGCGGCAGGTCAGGAACAACTCATGGCCGTCCAAGGTGAGAGGGAGCCCGACCGTCGTCTGCAGTTTTTCCACAATCGCCGACACCTCGTGATGGGACGCGAGATTATCGGCAATCACGGCGAATTGGTCTTGCGTCAGCCGTGCGACCGTGTCCATCGAGCGCAGAACACCTTTTACTCTGGCAGCCTGCACACGCACGAGTGCATTACTATTCGCCTGGCCTTGACTCTCTGCCACCATCCGGAAATGTTCCAGCTCCACCACGAGCACCGTGAGGGGGCGTCCGGTTTTGGCAGAGCGACCGACCGCTTGCTCGAGTAAGGTTTCGAATAATCGCCTGGTGGGTAACCCGGTCACGTAATCGTAGGCCACCACCTCAGGGACACTATCCCTGGACCGGCTTCGGCGGAATCCATGCGGGCGCAGTCTCCTGAACCACAGGCCTCCGAAGATCAGGAGACCGAGCAGGCAGAGCGCAATGAGACTCGGAAGAGGAGACAGCGCCATCGTGGCCTGTCCCAGGCCTGACATCATGGCATTCAAGTCCATAGGGAAAGATCCAATGTATGCAAGCTCATGTACCATGAGGTTCGTTACGGATTCCCGGAACCAGTCAATGTGAGAGATGTACCACTGACTGTTTCGGTTGATGGCAGGAAGGACTTGAGGATGGAGTGACACAGAACAACGAGC
Source organism: Nitrospira sp. (assembly GCA_009885705.1). Classification (GTDB taxonomy): domain Bacteria; phylum Nitrospirota; class Nitrospiria; order Nitrospirales; family Nitrospiraceae; genus Palsa-1315. The sequence continues at coordinate 1,234 of VFKF01000138.1, forward strand.
AGCAGCAGCGTCAAACGAGCTCCACGGCTCCCCCACGCCCCGCCACGACAGGAACATCCCTGTGGTCGGGCTCAGGGGAGCGGGTTCCCCCGCATCATTGCAACACGTGCAGGCTTCCCTTGAGGTGCAAAACCGCTTTGGTATGGATCTGACAGACGCGAGATTCCGTGACTTTCAGAACGCGGCCGATTTCCTTCATCGTCAATTCCTCGTAGTAGTACAGCGTAAGCACAAGCCGTTCCTTCTCCGGCAATTGGTGAATCGCATTCGTCACCGTCGTCCGTTCCCGCTCACCGAGAATCGTCGCCAATGCATCGGGCTGGTGTGTGTCGGCGAGCATCGTGAGAATCTTCTGTCCGTTCGGCTCGTTGACCTGAATATCGTCCAGACTCACCAGGACCGCGCCGCGAGCGCGCGACAGAAACTCGTCGAGTTCGGCTTGCGTCATCTTTAACTCGGCCGCTACTTCCTCATCCGTCGGGGGCCGGCCCAGCCGGTTCATCAACTCGGTATGCGTGCGTTGTAACAACGAGACCCGCTCATGCACCGAACGAGGAATCCAGTCCATGGAGCGAATTTCGTCCAACATCGCTCCCCGGATGCGAAACTCCGCATAGGTTTTAAACTTGGCTTCCCGAGTGGGGTCAAACTTGTCCATCGCGTCCATCAAGCCAATAACGCCGACCGACACGAGGTCCTCCGCATCCATATAGGCAGGCAGTCGGAAGGCCAGACGATGGGCCATCGCTTTCACGATATACGCGAACTCTTTAATGATCCGTTCGCGTTGCGCTTCGAGCGCGGGGCCGACTGCTGGGCTTGGTTGTGTCGCAATATTGTTCATCATCGGTATGCTTTCTGTGTTCGTATCACCAGGGGCCTATCGCTAGGCCGTGTGGATCAATTGGCGCCACAAGAACTGCACGGTACTCTTCGGCAGTTGAGGGACAGGCCAATCGGCGATCTGCCCTGCAAGCTGGACAAACGCTCGGCTGGAGGGCGAATGAGGGAAACATTCTGTCACCGCCTTCTGCTGAAGAACTGCCATCGGCAGATAATCGTCGAACGGGATATATCCCATGTACTCCAAATTGATATGCAGGAAACGATCCGCAGCCGCATCGAGCTTCCGGAAGGTCTGCGTTGCGTCGCGTTGACTCTTCACCATGTTGACCAACACTTTGAATCGACGTTCCCGGTGCTGCCGACACAAGATTTTGATGAGCGCATAGGCATCGGTCAGGGACGTCGGTTCAGGCGAAATCACGACGACCGTTTCCTGGGCCGCAGAGGCAAAATAGGTCACATTGTGGGAAATTCCTGCCCCGGTGTCGATCAACAGCACGTCTACCGTTTTCGCCACCTCTTCCAGCTCGCTTTGCAGCAATAATTGCTGCGCATCGCTTAAGGAGGTGAGTTGTGGCAGGCCGGAGCTTGCCGGCAACACCTGAATGCCGGCGGGACCGGGAATGACGATATCGGACAAGTGGTGGGAGCCGGCCAGCACATGTTCCAACGTATACCGGGGCACCAGCCCCAAGAGCACATCGATGTTGCCCAATCCTAAATCCGCATCCAGCACCAGTACTTCTTTGCCGGCTCGCGATAATGCCACGGCAAGATTGGCGACCACATTGGTCTTCCCGACCCCACCCTTTCCGCTCGTGACCGTAATCACATGGGTGTAAGAACTTTCACGCCCGGTCATCGATCTCGCGGTGTCCTGTGTACTCAGCATATACTTCATGCGGGAGCCTCCCTACTGCGCGTGTTGTGGCGTCGTGCCGCCGACGGACGCGAGCATGTCGCATCCACGGGGTGACGAGAGGCCTGGTGATGTAACGTGAACAGAACCGCGTTCGAGCAACAGATCGGCCAACCGTCCCGGTTGCGCCAGCTCGAGATCTTCCGGCACTTGTTGACCGATTCCCCAATAGGAGAGGGGCAAGGTCGTCTGGCTGGCCAGTTCGAAGAGATTGCCGTATTCAGTTGTCTCGTCCAGCTTGGTGAAGAGCAACCGGGTCGGCGCACAGACGTCATACCGCGCCACCGTACGGCGGAGATCCTGCATCCTGGTGCAGGCGGAGAGGACCAGATGTGTCTCGATCGGGCCGTACGAGTCTTTGAGCCCGCCAAGATGAGCCAGCCGCGCCGTTTCGTTCGCGCCGAACCCAGGGGTATCGATCAGAATAAGATTGGCCTCGCGATGACGGCGGATGCTATCCATCACGTCGGCCGTGGTCTGCGCGGTCTCGAGCGTCACGCCTAACACATCGGCATACATGCGGAGATGTTCAACCGCTGCCGTCCGGCAGGTATCCAAGGTGATCAGCACAACCGACTTGTGCTCTTCCAGACGGTAATGCGTCGCGAGTTTTACGATCGCCGTGGTCTTGCCGACTCCGCTCGGGCCGACAAACATGGCGACATTGTAATTGTCTCCCGGGCTCAAGAGCGGCCCGCTGACCCGAATGCCCTCTTCAAGGATCCGATGCAGCGTCTCCCGAATATCTCCATCGGTCTGAGCCGTCTGCGACGCCAGCCGGCGGCGAAGCGCAAGACAGAGGTTCTCGGCGCTGGCCGGGCGCAGACCTTGGGCGATCAACTGACGGCATGCCCGGGCGATGGGAGCGGGAAATCCTGCGCCGCCAGTCGGCGCAGCATCGGGCAACGACGTCGTCAGGCGTTGATGCAACTCTTGGAGATCCTGCTTCAACCGGTGGACTCGTTCCGTCGGCTTGGCGCGTGGAGGCGCAACCGGTGACGGCATAGGAGCCGACGGGACAGTGGGTTGGGTCGTGGCGGAACGACGAAGTAAGGCGCTCAGAGTGTCCTGAAACAGAGGAGCCGGCTCCGGTGCCGCAGGAGGAGTCGGCATCAACGGCCGCGTGTCCTGCCGTTGTACCGGAACAGCCGGCTGAGGGATCGGCGCGAACTCTTTCGCGTCGCGATCCGTCGCCGCCGTCACTTCCAGCAATGGTTTGCCAAAGAGTCCAAAGGGCAAACTCCCCTGGCGCACGCGTTTCGTCGACAGAATGATCGCATCAGGCCCCAGCTCTGCCTTAATGTCGCGGATGGCCTCGTGCATGGTCTCAGCATGAAACAACTTCACCTTCATGGCTCACCTCACAATCGTGGGAGTTCGACATCCAGCCTGATCGTGTCCAGCGACTGCAGCTGGACCATCGCATCGATTTCATTGAGACCCAGCACCGGCACCGTACGAAGAATCCGATCGGTCAAACGGCGGATATGGCGCCGCAACATCGGGGAACAGAGCACCACCGGCTGCTGACCGCGCGCCGCGACCCGTTCCGCCGCCTGTTTCAACGCCGTCAATAACTTCTGGGATGTATTCGGATCCAGATTCAGCATGCCCCCTTGCGGAAGCGCAGCAACCTGTTCACTGAGCGACCGATCCAAGCGCGGATCTAACGTGATGACAGGCAACGTGCCGTCCGGTGCTTGATGCTGTCGCGTAATGGTTCGTGACAAGGCCTGCCGCGCAATTTCCGTGAGCAACTCAGGGTCTTTCGTCGAGCTGGCATGATCGGCAATCGCTTCAAGGACGGAGCGCAGATCGCGGATCGGAATGCCTTCACGCAGCAAGTTCCCCAGAATACGCACCACCGAGCCTAACGGCAGTAACGTGGGAATCAATTCCTCGACGAGTCTGGGATGCGCCTTGGCGGTCTCGTCCAACAACGCCTGCACCTCTTGCCGTCCCAACAATTCATGTCCGTGACGCTTGATGATTTCAGAGAGATGGGTCGCGATGGCTGAGCTGGCATCGACGACGGTATAACCGGCCAATTGCGCTTGTTCACGCATCGACTCCGGCACCCATAATGCGGGCAACCCGAACGCCGGCTCCTTGGTCGCCACACCCTGGATGGCACCACGCTGCGCTGTCCCTGGATCGATCGCCAGGACATGCGACGGCAGCACCTCTGATTTGGACAGCTCCACCCCCTTCAACATCACGGCATACTCGTTGGGTCGAAGTTGTAAATTGTCGCGAATATGGATCGGCGGTAAGAGAAAGCCCATCGTCTCGGCAAACTGTTTCCGCAGACCTTTGATACGCTCCAGCAGCGCAGTCCCATGTGTGCCTTCCACCATACCGATCAAGCCATAACCCACCTGGACTTCCATCAAGTCGAGGGGAGCGACGTGAGAGGCCGCCTCTTCAGATTTTGCAGCCGTAGCAGCAGCCGGAGCCGGCGTTGACGTCGTCGCTTGCTCGTTCTGCTGAGAGAGCCGATAGGCCAAATAGGCAGCCGCGCCACCTAAACCCAGAAATGCCAGGTGAGGCAGTCCAGGAATCAGGCCGAGCGCTAGCAAAATACCGGCGGCAGTCCCCACCGCTTTGGGCGACACCAGGACTTGCCCAATAATATCGGTGCCGAGGTCGCCGTCGGACGCGGCACGCGTCACAATGATGCCGGCCGCTGTCGACACAATCAGCGCAGGGATCTGTGCGACTAGCCCCTCACCCACCGTCAACAAGGTATACGTCTGCGCGGCCAAACCGGGGCTCATGCCCTGCTGCAAGACGCCGATCGTCAATCCACCCAAAATGTTCACGAATACGATGATGACCGCCGCTGTGGCATCGCCACGCACGAACTTGCTGGCACCGTCCATGGATCCGTAGAAATCGGCCTCTTCTGCGATTTCACGGCGTCGGCGTCTCGCTTCCGTTTCGTTGATCAGCCCGGCATTCAAGTCCGCATCGATGCTCATCTGCTTGCCAGGCATCGCGTCCAACGTGAACCGCGCAGCCACTTCGGCGACGCGCCCGGCGCCTTTCGTCACGACGACAAAATTGATGATGACCAGGATCGCGAAGATCACGAGTCCGACCGTGTAGTTTCCGCCGACCACGAAGTTTCCGAACGCCCGAATCACCTCACCCGCCGCTCCCGCCCCTTCGTTGCCATGGAGCAGGATGAGACGGGTCGAAGCGATATTCAGCGCGAGACGCAGAAGCGTGACCATCAGCAGCACGGATGGAAATGCCGAGAATTCGATCGGCCGCCGCACTTGCAAGCCCACAAGCAGGATGATGACCGACACGGTAATGTTGAACGCCAAGAGGAGGTCGAGAAGAAATCTCGGGAGCGGCAACAGCATGACCATGATCACCGACACCACTCCCAAGGACAACATAATGTCCGGGTGTTTGATGATCGACTGCGGTGAGAGGATCGGAGCTGTTGCCTGTATCGACGTCTGAGCAGCCATAAAAATTACACCTTACCTGGGCGCCTGTTTTGGGGTGAATCCGCGAGTGCGATAGACAAATGCCAGAATTTCTGCGACCGCCAGATAGAGATTGGCCGGTATCTCCTTGCCGACCTCGACGAGCTTGTAGAGCGTACGGGCCACAAACTTGTTCTCGATCACCGACACGCCATGCTGCCTGGCCACTTCTCGAATCCGCTCCGCGAGAAAGCCTGCGCCTTTAGCCACGACGATTGGAGCGCCAGGCCGCGTGGTATCGTATTTCAATGCGACGGCCAAGTGCGTCGGGTTGGTCACGACGACGTCCGCGGTCGGGACTGCAGCCATCATGCGTTTTTTCATCATCTCCCGCTGCATACTCCGCACGCGGCTCTTGATCTGCGGGTCGCCTTCCGAACTGCGATGTTCTTCCTTCACCTCGGCATGGGACATGCGCAGCGAGCGTTCCCATTCGAACCGCTGATAGAAATAGTCGGCGCCTGCGACGACGATGAACGCACCGGTCACCGCGGCGGCGACTTTCAAGGTCAGCCATCCCATGACGGTCAGCAGACCCCAGATGTCATATTCCACGAGTTCCGGGAGCCGCCCCATTTCCCCTCGGAGGACGAACACACCAATGGCAGCGATGACCGAAATTTTAAGCAGTGCTTTGATCAACTCAGAGAGCGAACGGAACGACACCAGGCGGGAAAACCCCGACATGGGACTCAACCGCGACGCATCGAACGGGAATGTGGTTTTCCACATGAATCCCGTCTGGGCAAGCGAGGCGCCGGCCCCTGCGACCGCAAGGCCGCCCAAGACCGGAAGGAGCAACAGGATGGTCGACATACAGACCTGCACGACCAAGGAGTGGATATGATCGATCGTGAGACTCGCCTGAATTCCGCGATCGAACGAGTTGGACAACCCCAGACGAATGACGTCGGTGAGCTGTTGCACGCCGGGACGAACCAGAAAAAACAGCAGCCCAACTCCTGCGAGCTGCATAGCCGCCGTGGTCACATCACGGCTCATCGGGATGTTCCCCTCCAGTCGGGCATCCGCTTTCCGTTTCTCACTCGCTGGCTCTGTCTTGTTATCTTTATCGTCAGCCATGTCCCATGATCCTCAAGAGACCATTGATCGTCTCGTGCAATCCGATGAATTCCCGTTCGAGCATCGAGACCATAAACGGTAACGACAAACCCAAAACCACTAACCCGGCGGCAATGGTCAGAGGAAAACTCAGCACAAAAATATTGATCTGGGTCACGGCTCGCCCCAACATGGCCAGCAGGATATTAATGAGGACGACCGCCACAAGAACCGGTCCAGCCAACTGCACGGCCACTTGAAACATATGCTGCGACAGGTGCAGCACTTCCTCGCCGACGGCGGGCGAGAGGTGTGGGCCGAACGGTGGAATCGAGTCATAACTGGAGACGATGGCCGCCACGACCATCATGTGGGCATTCAGTGAGAGAAAGACCAGGGAAGCAACGACGCTGAACAATTGTCCAACCATCGGGGTAGAATGCGAGGTCATCGGATCCAGGAGCTGCGCGATACTGAACCCCATCTGGCTTCCGACAATTTCTCCGGC
>VFKF01000512.1 GCA_009885705.1 Nitrospira sp.
CAGCTGCGCATCCGCGCCGGTCGGCGGGGCTTGGCTGATTTGGAGATCGAACTGTAGATCGTGGACTCCTCGGAGGCTATTGGCGTCGTCGACCTCGACGGTCAGCAGATCTCCCTCGTGATAGCTTGAAAGCCGCTCGTCCTCTGTGCCGAGCTGGATGGTCAGGTCACCGTCCGGTCCCCACCATTGGAATGTTTTCGGATCACCAGCTGCGAACGTTATGGGCCCGCTGAGATAACGATGGACTAACGATCCGTCTGCCCTTTTTCGGATCTCGACGACGGTATGGCGCCCATGTACCCACAAACGCACTTCGTGCGAGGCCTTGAGATCTTTCAGCGTTGTTTTAGAGCTGAGGGACAACAGTCCGATCGGGGTCTTGAGAAAGACGATTCCGGCTTTGGTTCGCCAGACGGAGCCGCGCAATGTGATCGAGGGATCGATCGTGGATGGTTCACTCGCAACTGGGGCCTCGGCGATCGGGGACGAGGTCATCGCAGGAGTGGCCGGTGACTCCTCGGCATGGACGGGACCCAGGAGGGTGCCAACGATTACGCCGGCGTAGAGCGTGTCACGGATGCAGTGCTGAAGCCTACGAATAGATGGGTGGCAGATTCCAATCATCTGAGGTCTGTCCTTCTTCGATGCATCGTCACCTGGTGCGAATACCATGCTGCCTTCGGCGAGTCAAGGTGAATGCCGATATCTCAGATGCCGGACCGGTGCGGTCCTCATGCATCTGTGCGTGCAAGATCGGTCGGCATCGGGGCAAAGGGTTGGAGAGGTGCGGGACTGTTGCCGGGGTGAGGGAGGGAGCGCAAGGGGTCGAGGGTCAGGATAATCCGGAGTTCATGGCCGGCTGAGTGTGGGACCCCGAATCCTCTGAGCAGGAGCGAGGGCGTGACCATGTGACAAATGCGGCGCATCTCGAACTGTGCCCAGTCCTCGGTCTCGACTCGGCGGTGGAGTTGTGCCAGGACGTCGCCACAGAATTCCGTGAGGAAGGACGGCATGGATTCAGGCGCCATTTGCGGCCAGAGCTCATGGGAGTCACCGAACAGGGCCATGAGTGCACGAGCCGGTCCATTCATATGCAGGATGCGAGCGGATGAGGAAAACACGATCATGCCCGAGTCCGGGGAAGAGAGGAGGGATTGTGGCCTCGTGTCTGTTGCCTGTGAGACGGCCTCGTTTGCCGTCAGGACATCATCTGCAAGGCACTGAAGCGGGCTCTCCGGAAAAAGTGGTAACACAGGCATCCTTTCGGGGAAATGCTTCAGGACTGTGCAAGAGTTGCACCTATGGCAGGGCTCTAGGAAGCGTGACTATCCTACGAATACCGATCACAACGTGATGTTCAGAGTCGGGTGGCGCACAAAGAAGGTGTGGTGGTGGCGGAAATTGAACCAGCTATTTCTTGCGAACCAATAGGCGAATCGGGGTTCCCTCGAATCCATATTCCTCGCGGACTTGGTTTTCGAGAAAGCGGAGGTAGGAGGGCGTGATGTTGTCCGGGTGGCCGACAAACAACGCGAAGACGGGTGGTTGTATCGCGACCTGGGTCATGAAGGCAGACTTCGTGATCTTCGTCGGTTTGCCTTTCCGCACTGGCAGGGGGTGGGTGGTGAGGATCTCCTGGAGGAACTTGTTCAAGGCTCCGGTCGGGATCCGTTTTGAGAACGCCGCGAAGACCCGATCGATGGTCGGAAAGAGCTGGCCAAGCGAATCGGGATGCGCGGCGGAGGCGAAGAGGACCGGTGCCCATGTCAGGAATGGAAAGCGCCGATGCAGTTCCTGTTCGACTTCCTGCCGGGCCTGGCTGTCGCCTTCCCGGAGGTCCCATTTATTCACGATGAGGAAACAGGCTCGTCCTTGTTTGATGATGATCCCGGCAATCTTGGTGTCCTGTTCCGTGACGCCTTCCGTGGCGTCGAGGAGCAAGACTCCGAGGTCGGATCGTCCGATAGCCAGGTGGGATCGGACCACGCTGTAGCCTTCGATTCCCCGGTCGATTTTTCCTCGACGACGAATGCCGGCGGTATCGGTGAAGAGATAATTCCGTCCTTGATGGAGGGCGATGGAGTCGATCGAATCCCTGGTGGTGCCCGGCACATCGCTGACGACGACCCGGTCTTCTCCAAGTACGGCGTTCACCAGCGTGGATTTTCCGACATTCGGCCGCCCCACGACGGCAATGCGGGGCATCGTCGTTTTCTCAGGGTTTTCATCGGGGACCGGGAGGAGCGGATAGAGCGCGTCCAGGAGGTCGGACACGCCGATGCCATGTTCTGCAGAGATAGGATAGAGCGTGTCCGTGCCCAATTGATAGAAATCCGCCACGAGGGGTTCGACCTTGGGCGTGTCGATCTTATTCACCACGATAAACAAGGGCTTCGTGGTGCCGCGCAAGAGACGGACGACTGCGAGATCCGGGGTCGTGAGCCCGGTCCGGCCGTCCATCAGCAGAATCAAAATATCCGCTTCCGCAATGGCGAGTTCCGATTGACGCTTGATGAGGATCAACATGCTTTCCGAGGCGGTCGGGTCCAGGCCCCCTGTATCGACCAGGCGGTACGGCCGGTTCCGATAGCTGCCGTCGGCGTAGTTGCGATCTCGCGTGACACCGGGGACGTCGTCCACAATCGCCGTTCGTTTGCCGAGCATGCGATTGAAGAGCGTCGACTTGCCGACGTTGGGGCGGCCGATAATGGCCACGATAGGCGGGTGCGCTGCTGTGGCTTGCCGCACCGGTGCCGTTTCTTCAGCTACGGTCTCTTCGGCTACGATCTCTTCGGGGATGTTTTTGGATTTTTTCGTGCGTGGCATAGAAATTTCTGTACCGACCGTAACATAAGATTTTTGGCAAACACAACCATCGTCGGGTACACTCCAATGAAATGACGTCATTACACTTGAATTGGGACGAAATCGATGACGTGCTGCTCGACATGGACGGCACGTTACTGGATCGGCATTTCGACAACTTCTTTTTTGAAGAAGAGTTGCCACGCCGGTATGCCCTTTTACATGGACTGTCTTGGGAGGGGTCCCGCGAGCGATTGATGGCCATGTATCGGTCGGTTGAAGGGGAGCTGGCCTGGACCGATTTAGACTATTGGACCGAGCGAGTGGGCATCGATGTGGTGGCCATGCACAAGGAGCTGGACCACATGATCGGGTTTTTGCCGAGCACAGAATCGTTCCTCCGGGAACTCAAGACGCTGGGGCGGCGAGTGACAATCCTCACCAACGCGCATCAATCGGGCGTGGAGGTGAAAATCGCCAAGACCGGCCTCGATCGGCATGTGGGGCGTATCGTGACGGCCTCCGAGGTGGGCTACTTGAAAATGCGGCCGGCCTATTGGCCGACCTGCCAGCGGTTGGTGGGTTTCGATCCTACACGTGCGCTGTTTATCGACGATGATGAGGGCTGTCTGGCGGCCGCCCAGCAGTTCGGCATCGCGCATCTCGTCCATAGCGCGAAGTCCAGTTCGCAGCTGCCACCGGCATTTTCTGCATCCTTTCGATCGGTTGAGAGTTTGTCGACCTTGATGAAGGCGCCTCTCCTTCCGCATTCTTCTCAAGCGTTATAACGGCGCAGGCCTTGCCGATCCTCGATACATTGCTCCGCCCAATCGCGGGACCTGTTGCATCTGGAACCGGTCTAGCTTGGTGATGGCGAGTCCCGCCTGTTCGATGAGCTGATCGATCTTCCGGTTCAAGTTGCATCCACAGCCGATTATTCGTTGAAGCGGGTTTATGCGGTCTTGCCAGGCCGCAATCTTGGCATCGTCGCTTCGGCCATGCTCTAAAAACAGAAATACTCCGTCATATTTGAGGACTCGACGAACTTCCCGGAGTGCCTTCACCGGATCGGGAATCGTGCAGAGTGTCCAGGTACTGACGACGCAGTCGAAGGTTCGATCGTCGAAGGGGAGCGTTTCCGCGCTGATCGGCTTGACCTGAACGGGAAAGGCAACGGATTGACTCCGCTGCGCGACTCGGTTGGGGAGGAGCGGCGCCGGATCTACGGCTTGCAACATGGACACATCTCCCGTGTAGTGGGGCAAGTTGAGCCCGGTGCCCAGCCCGATTTCCAACACCTCCCCGCGGGCGCCTTGTAACAACAATGTTCGAAGCTGCTGGAATTCGTCGCCGCTCATGACCCAGTCCATGAGGCGAGGGAAGATCTGTGTGGCGTAGAGTCCCATGATGTCCTTATTGGGATATTCCTTCACGGAGTCGTGCGTGCGAACTCCGGTCGCTATTCTACAGAAGACCACGGCATCGGTGTGCGAAGACTCGCTTCATGTTCTGTGCCCTGCCCCACCTCGATTCTTGTTGCTCCCGCAGGTCTATGTTAGAGTCCTTCCTCTTTTTCTATACAGTTGCGGATTATTACGGCATGAGCAAAACCTACGATCATCAGTCTCTTGAAGTGAAGTGGCAGGCCTATTGGGAGGAGCACCAGACCTTCCGCGTGGCTGACGACCGGACCAAGCCGAAATTTTATTGCCTCGACATGTTTCCCTACCCTTCCGGATCGGGCCTCCATGTCGGCCACCTCGAAGGTTATACCGCGACGGATATTGTGTCCCGCTACAAGCGGATGCGGGGCTTCAATGTGCTCCATCCGATG
>VFKF01000254.1 GCA_009885705.1 Nitrospira sp.
GTATGGAAAAAACAACGGGCATTCATCGGTATGAAGAGTCTGGATTGAAGAACGTCATGCTGATGAACGTGCCTCTCTATAAGTGTACTTCATGTGGGGAAACGGAAGTCGAAATCCCTGCTATGGAAGAACTGCATTGTCTGATTGGACTGTTTGTGTTGTATCAACCTGACCGTTTAGGATCTGCCGAAGTACGATACCTTCGGAAGCATATGGGATACTCACAAGATGAGCTTGCCTCATATGTAGGAGTGACGCGAGGGACAATTACGAGATGGGAATCCGGGGGAACGATTCGTATTGATCAAGACAAAGCCGTGCGTCAGCTCTATGTACGGAAGAAGCACGAAGAACTTGAACACATTGGGATTGATTCAAAAAGATTGCTTGAGGTCGTCTTAGAAAGACTCCCATTGCAGCCCAAGAAGCAGCAATTGAGAATCCGAACAGAGGATTGGACGAACAAAGAAGACGGAAATGCCTGCTCTCCTGCCTAGATCACTCTTCTCCCTTCGGCCCCAGATCTGTACTCTGGGGCCATATACAGACAAAATTTCTCTCTCTTTCACTGTGGTCTAATAGCGGAAGCTTCCTCCAGTCTGAGACGGTTAGAAAAGACAAATTTCCGGAAGGAAGCTCCCGGAAGGCCGGAGGCTTCCAAGAAAGCTGCTCAGTGCTTCAAGGCGTGAGCGGAGATCCACTCCTTGGCCTCACGCACGACGGTGACCAGGGCCTCAAGGTCATTGAGACCGAACGAGGTCCCATTGCGCCACGCGCCGGACTGATCCTTGAACGGACGGGAGAAGGTCGTCGAGAAGAACGGACCGTTCTCGCTGACATTTTCCCAGATCGTCGCCTTGATGTTGCCACACCGCAGCTGGTTCGCGGGTTTGTTGTTGGTAGCCATCTTGTTTCCTCCTTTGTTGAAATGAAGTTGGCTCTCTCACAGGAAGAGAAGTGGGGTGAACCCCTCGGCTGAGACAGTTTTGAAATCTGTTGAAGCTCAGGTGAGCCGCTCTCGGATGGCGGTATCGACGAGAAAGCCCTGATCCTTGAGGTGGTTGAACCATGTCCGGGCGAAGAATTTGAGATCCTGCTTCAACCGCGCATTGACGTGGGTTTTCCGGCCGTCATCGCCATAGCGGTAACCCTCCTGCATGGTGCCCATGTAATCGTTCCTGAAGGAAAGAGGCTCTGCCATGTCGGGAGAAGCATCAGTGTGAATCTCAAAGACCATTTCAGGATCGCGCATCAGGTCGCCGTTCTGTTCCCCGTAATGGCAGATGGCAAACAGGCGGTTGCTTTCGGCTGATTGCCCGATGTCTTCAACGGACAAGGGCATATAGCCGTCAACGGTGAGGCGGACAGCGGTATCGTTGCCGAGAAGCTGAGCGAGGACTGTAGCGAAGTGTTGATAGGTTTTCATTGAAGTAACTCCTTGAGGTTGAGGAAACCCTCGGCGATGAGCGCCAGAGGCTTCCGGTTGAAGGCTATTGCAGAGAATGTCCACGGACCCAGCCCTTTGCCAGCTCAGCAAGAGAGGACAGAGAATCGAGGTCGTTCAGGCCGTAGGAAGATGAGACCTTCCACTTGCCCTGAGCGTCCTTGTAGGGCCGTGAAAACGTGACGGAGAAGAAAGCCCCTTTCTCTCCGGTGTTCTCCCAGATGGCGGCGTTGACGTTGCCGGACCTGAAAGCGGTTGCTGGTTTTGAGTGTGGTGTAGCCATGTGGTTCCTCCGTTAAAAAATGGTAGTTGGCTCTCGCGTGAAGCCTGGAGAGCCCACGTGACATTTTTAGGAGGATCAGCCCGGAAGCCGCAGGGTGTACCGGAGCGGGATCAGCAGCGAACATGACAGCGGTTCTTTGCTGGCGTGGGCGGTGCCTCGCGCAGGGAA
>VFKF01000495.1 GCA_009885705.1 Nitrospira sp.
AAGCAACGACGCTGAACAATTGTCCAACCATCGGGGTAGAATGCGAGGTCATCGGATCCAGGAGCTGCGCGATACTGAACCCCATCTGGCTTCCGACAATTTCTCCGGCCACCTCAAGCGCGGAAAAGAGCAATCTCACCGCCATGCCGATCACGAAGCCGATCAGCAACTCACTCACAAGACCTGCCGTCATGGCGAGGGCGTCCGGAGGAACCGGCGGAAGATGCATCGCCGGCGCCAAGGCCAGAGACAACATCAGCACAAGCGCCAATTTGATTCGAGGCGGGACGGTCCGTCCGCTCAACATCGGCATCGCCGTCACGATGCCCCCGATGCGGGAGGCCACGACGAGAAAAGACTGAAACTCAGGCAGTAAGAGATGGAGTGGCTGTGTCACGTTCATGTTCGTTCGATAACCGGCGTCAATGCACGAAATTCGGAATGTTGGTGAAGAGCTCCGTCATATATGTCGTCATCACACCCAACACCCAGGGCATGAACACAACGATCGCGCCGAATATGGTCAAGACCTTCGGCACAAACGTTAATGTGGCTTCATTCAACTGCGTCATAGCTTGCAAGGCGCTGACCGCCAACCCCACGACGAGGCTGAGCCCTAGAAAAGGCGCGGACACGAGTAACGTCGTCTCCAAGGCATGGCGTCCTAACTCTGTCACCATCTCAGGAGTCATGAATACCTCGTGATGTGTAATGGGTGAAGTGTGATGCGATGCGATCTCGAATACAGTGAAAGATCCTCGATGAACTTCTGTTGTTGATACATCACCGATCGATCCTCACTGTTCACTGGAAACTTTTGACCAACGATCCCACGATGAGATACCAGCCGTCGGCCAACACAAACAGAATCAGTTTGAACGGAAGAGAGATCATCACCGGCGGCAACATCATCATACCCATGGCCATCAAAATGCTGGCCACCACCATGTCGATAATCAGAAAAGGGATATAGATCAAGAACCCGATCTGAAACGAGACTCTCAATTCGCTGAGAATAAAGGCCGGAATCACCACATGCAGGGGAACCTGATCCACCGTTTCCGGCTTTGGAATCTTGCCGAGATCGATGAAGAGCTCCAGATCCTTATCCCGGATCTGTCTCAACATGAAGCCACGAATCGGTTGAATGCCTTTCGTCCAGGCTTCCTCGTACGAAATTTTCTCAGCCAGCAAGGGCTCGATCGCCTGGCTGTACACCGTCTGCCCCACCGGGGCCATGACAAAAACGGTCAGAAACAGGGCCAGGCTTATCAGGACCTGGTTCGGAGGCACTTGCTGTGTGCCCAACGCTTGACGGAGGAATGAGAGCACGATGACGATTCTGGTGAATGACGTCACCATGATAAAGAAAGCCGGCGCGAGCGAGAGCACCGTCAACAAGGCGAGGATTTGAAAGACGACGGCGGTTTGTTTCGGACCGGTCTGTCCTAAATCGATGGTGACAGAAGGGTTGGTCCCTCCTACGGCATCCTGCACAAGAACGAATGAGAGACCGCACGTCAATGCGATCAAGAGAAGACAGGTCGACGGCGTCGGTAACGCCAGCCGTCGGTTATGCAATCGCATGGCCGCCTTTCATCTCAGTCTCGAACTGCGCTGATAGGCCCGGTGAGGGCATAGAAGGATTTTTCGACTGAACGGCCGCCGCCTTGGCCAGCAATTGCCGAACCTGCTCCTGATCCGTAATCCGCCCGAACGACACCAGATCCGTGGGGGTGACACCGACAATCAGGAACTCTCCTGCTACCGATACGAGCGAAATCGTCTTGCGGGGACCGAGGTAACCGCTCCCCAGCACCTGCACGATCGGCGCAGTCACAGGCGTAAACAGTCGCGTGCCGCCAAACCGCCGAACCAGCGCAACCAGTCCGGCGATAAGAGCCAGGACCAGCGCAAGGGCCACCGCCATCCGCAGGAAGCTGTCCCAGAAGTCGACCATGCCGTCTCCGTCTCCCCTTGTCCTAGCCGAGTTGCTGAACCCGTTCGACCGTGCTGATGACATCGGTCAACCGGATGCCATATTTCTCGTTCACCACCACGACTTCACCGCGCGCAATCAACTTGTTATTGACCAGCACTTCCATGGCTTCGCCCGCAAGTTTTTCGAGTTCGACCACCGACCCCTGCCCGAGCTGCAATAGTTCGCGAATCGCCATCTTGGTCGAGCCCACCTGCACGGTCACCTGCATGGGAATATCGAGGATAAAATCCAAATTCTTCTGCGCCGGCACCGCTCCACCATTGTCGACCTGCGGAAAGGACGCCACCGGAGGGGACGATGCACCGGATTCAGGTTTTGTGACGTCGGTATCAGCCATAGATCGATCTCCTCAACAACAGGGCTCGCTTACGCAATCACCTTCGATACTCGACAGGCATGGTTCCCCTTGAATACACCGGGGCTTCCTTGAAACTTGAGATATCCCTCGACAAAACAATCTAGAGGATCGCCCGGACGTTGATCCAAGACGATGACATCTCCAGCCGTAAAGTTGAGCACGTCTTGCACCTTAACGGATGCGGTCCCGAGCCTGACGGCGACATTAAGCTCGCATTCTTGCAATCTCTCCCGAAACCGGCCCGCCCACCCTCCGTCTTGCTCGACATGATCGGACACCAGTCCTGAATAGAGCTTTTCTTTGATGGGTTCGAGCATGGAATAGGGATAGACGATGAACATATCGCGGGCGGTTTCGCCGATTACCACTTGCAGCGTCACCACAGCCACGATCTCGGAAGCGGAGACCACCATGGCAAACTGGGGGTTACTTTCCGAGCGCACATGCTGGATCTTAACCGTCATCAGCGCTTCCCACGCTTTCTCAAGATCGAGGAAGGCCTGCTGTACCAGTTTTTTAATGACGCGCAACTGGATGGACGTAAAATCGCGGCCTTCTGGTTTGACGTGTGTCTGCCCTTTGCCGCCGAAAAAGTAATCCACAATCAGATAGACCAGGAACGCGTCCATCACAAAAAGCCCGTTACTGCGAAGCGGCTCCATATGAAAGACGTTCATCGAGGACGGCATCGGCACCTTCTTGAGGAATTCGCCGAACTTGGTGATCTGGGTGCCGACGACGGCGAATTCAATCGTGTCATGAAGCGCCGCTCCCCACGAAATCGATTGACGGCGTATGAAACGAT
Organism: Nitrospira sp.; assembly: GCA_009885705.1. Taxonomy (GTDB): domain Bacteria; phylum Nitrospirota; class Nitrospiria; order Nitrospirales; family Nitrospiraceae; genus Palsa-1315. Next base: position 3,166 of record VFKF01000495.1, read on the forward strand.
CGTTGATCAACTCGAGCGTCGGCATCCGCCCACGAATGATCCGTTCTTGATTGAACAGATCGAACTGCTTGGACCCCGATGCAGCAGCCGGCTCCTCTGCAGGTTTGGACTCGACGACACCGGAATCGACTCCCTTTAAGAGCGCATCGATTTCGTCTTGTGAAAGGATTTTTTCCATAGGTCCGGATCGTCCTTGTGGCTACTGCACGACGAAGTCAGTGAAGTACACCGTATGCACGGCCGGCTTGGGGAGCAGACTGTTGACGCGCTGCGTAATTTCATCGCGCAACTGAAATTTCCCCTGGGTCGTACGAATCGACGAAGATTCTTTGCTGGTCAACAGCACGAGAATCGTATCGCGTACCTGCGGAATACGTTCGGTTAAGGCATCCGCCCCCTCCTGATTGTCCATCTCCAGCTTCACCGTCACCTTCAAGTACTTCACATCTTGGGTATCGGCCAAGTTGACGATGAAGGGCTCCACATCGAACATGACGCCCTTGACCGCGACGGCTTTCCCCTCTCCCTTATGCCCGCTCTCGCCGTGACTCTCAGCTTTCGGTTCGCTGGCTTTCGGCTCGCTAGCCTCTGTCTTCGCCTCGTCGCCCCCATGCCCTCCTGAGGTCATCTTAAATATTGCGAAGGCCGCTCCGATTCCCAGCAAAAGAGTCCCGACAACAATGATGATGACCATTTTCATGGGAATCCCAGCTGAGACTGCGGCCGGGGCTTTCCCATCTTCAGCGGCTGCTGCATCTGACATAAGATCCTCCTCTAGTCCAACGGTGACAGGAACAGGGAGTTTGCAATGCGTATGCCACAAGAA
>VFKF01000458.1 GCA_009885705.1 Nitrospira sp.
CCTTCGCGATACCAAGATTGAACTGCTCGATGATCTCACCGCGTTGCACAGCCGTCTGATGATGCTTCTTTCAACCCACAGGGCTGCCGCCCGTTCCTAATCAAGCGCCAGGAAAGCGGGTCAAATACAGGTTGTTCATCCAGCGAAAGAAAGTGGATGGCGAATGCTGACAGGCACTCAGCCTGGCTAAGTTGTTCTTGTGACGAGAAAGCTGAAATGGGAGTGGTTGGTGCCGAAGGCGGGATTTGAACCCGCACACCCTTGCGGGCGCTAGACCCTGAATCTAGTGCGTCTGCCAGTTTCGCCACTTCGGCACATCGAGGTGGAGGGGGATTATCCTGAATTATTGAGGTCCCCGTCAAGCAAGGGGCGTGAATTAGCTGACTTGTGAAGCTCGTGAGGCCCAGAGACCAGCCTTCGCGATGTCCCTGGTGTCTCCGCTGATCACGATCCGCTCGCGAACCAGTCCGGCTGCGCCCAGCAAGGGGGCCGCTGCGATCCAGGGCGTCTCATCGGCGATCAAGACGTCGAACCGGACCCGGCTGAACAGGGGATCGCTCAGCACTCGCGATGCGGTGGTGACTACGAGCCGACGATTTTGAATGAAGGCCTGGCGGTTGGTGTCTTCTTCTGCTGCGAGCAATTCACGGATCTTTTTCGTTCCGCCCAGATGGACGATATCTTCTTTGAGTTCGTCAAACTCCGGCCGCATGTCTTTTGGCACAGCGGCTTCCGGCACGAGTTCGTCGATGCGCACCTTGGCGACATCGAGCTCTCCCTTCAATTCGGCGCATTGATTCTCATACAGTTGGAGATATTGATGCAGCGATTCAACGTTTTTTCCGACGGCCTGCAAGCTGAGACGCCGGAAGAGTGGGAGGTTCTCGTATTCAGACAGCGTGGCGTTCACGTCTTTGATTTTGTTCTGCACATCGGTGAGCTGCGTGAGCAGCCGCCATTCCAGAAGGCGCACTTCATCGAGATCTTTTTGTTTCTGTCCCTTGTAGGCCAACACCGGGGTCAACTCTCGAAACCGCTCGTATTTACGCCGGAGTGCGGCCTTGTCCGCGCGCGACTTAGCATAGAACTGGTGCATTTGGGCTTCGAACCCCAGTTCCTGAATTCCGATACCCTCGGCCTGATGGGACAAGGTCATTTCATAGCGACTGACCCAGGTCTTATAGGTAAGCCCGACGGCTTTCATGGCCCGCGCGATGGTTCCGACGAGTGCATCCGCCGCCTGGTGATCGGGAGAGACCAGCAGAATGCGCTTATTCGCACGAATCAATTCGATGACGAGGACTGCCAATCGCTGCCGTCGTACCGAAAGTTCGTCTGACCAAATGGTCATGAGAATCGAGGAGCCAGGTCCTGCTCCGGACAGTTCTCCCGCTGTCGTCGTCTCGAGGAGGGGCGCCAATCGGTCTGCCGGACCGAGCCGA
>VFKF01000453.1 GCA_009885705.1 Nitrospira sp.
GGTGAATACAGACCGACGCGACATCCCGAAAGACTCGAAGCCCAATAACCATTGACCCATGACCCATCACCGTTACCCAAGAAGGAGAGTCATCATGCAAAAGCCATCATCCATCTCGTCAGGCAACATCTCCCCCGCTATCGTGGGGCCGAATAAAGATATGAAGGAGGTCTATGTGCTCGGCGGGCTGGTCTTCAGCCTAGCCATCGTCATCGCCGCCTTCTGGTTCTACTCCCAGGACCTGGCTGTCTCCTCGACCGGCCAGAACGACCAACTAACCGACAACCAGGTCACCAGCCTGCTCAAGAGCCAGAACCCACCCAACCCCCTCAGCGAACCGCTCACCAAAACGGTCGCAACCGGAACCGGTGACACCGTCCATACGGATCTCTACTTTGAAGTCGGACGGAAGGGCCTGACGGACGAGGCCAAGTCCATCCTCGCGGCGCAAGCCGACATCCTCAAGAAGAATGGGGACTGGGGCCTGCTGATCCAGGGCTATACGGACCAACAGGGTTCCGCCAGCTACAACAAGAAGCTGGGCATGAAGCGGGCTGAGACGGTAAAGACGGAACTCGTGAACGCGGGCGTCGCCGAGAACCAGATCAAGACGGTGAGCCTGGGTGAAGAAGGCGTGCTCTGTGTCGATACGAGCGACGTCTGCCGGAATATGAATCGGCGGGTGCACTTGGAGATGCGAAAGATCGGGCAGGCACATATGATCGTGCCGACCCTGGCCACGCAGACCCAGGAGAGCCTCCTCCCCTCCACTGGCGAGCCTAACGGCACCGATCCTTCCCTCCCCCTCATCGACCAAGCCTCCGGCAGCTAACCGGAGCAGCCTGTGCCCCTGGCGGAGACAACCGTCTCCGCCAGGGCCGGTTGCTCGACGAACATCACCACCATTCCCCGACGAATCACGAGGCACCTATCATGACCTGGATCGCAAGCGACAAGCCCCACACAACCAACCACGTCCTGACTATCTGGATCACATTGTTCTTCACCCTCTTTTCCTGGGCCGGCGGGCTGCCGATCCTGTATGCCTGCGGAGAGGAACCGACCCCCCTTGAAGGGACCGTCGGCCTGAGCGACGTGAAGCAGGGCCGGCTGCTTTTTCGCAGCGGTCAGGCCGGACGTTTTATCCCGGCGCCCACCCTGAAGACCGACGTGCAGATCACAGTGACCGGCGTGATCGCGCGGGCCGTCGTCACACAGGAATTTACGAACCCCGGCAAGGACTGGGCGGAAGGCGTCTATGTGTTTCCCTTGCCGGAGACCGCCGCCGTCGATCACCTCCGCATGAAGGTCGGCGACCGCATCATCGAAGGCCAGATCAAGGAACGGAGTGAGGCCAAGAAGGTCTATGTGCAGGCCAAACAGGAAGGGAAACGGGCGAGCCTGGTCGAGCAGGAGCGGCCCAACATCTTTACGACCTCCATCGCGAACATCGCGCCGCGCGACAAGATCACGATCGAGATCGAATATCAGGAAACAGTTCGATTCGACCAGGGCACCTTTTCGCTCCGCTTCCCTATGGTCGTCGGTCCCCGCTACATCCCCGGCACCGCAGTCCTTGTCGAGGATCAACCGCAGGCCGGTCAGGGCATGGCACTGGATACGGATCGCGTGCCGGACGCCTCGCGCGTGACGCCGTCGTTCGAACATCCGGCCTATGGCTCGATCAACCCCGTCAGTCTCTCGGTGGATCTGGCGCCAGGGTTTCCGCTCGGCACACTGGAGTCGGCGTCGCATCCGATTCTCATCATTCCTGAATCAGACGGACGGCGGCACGTGACCTTGCGCCAGGATACGGTTCCGGCCGACCGGGATTTTCAACTGACGTGGCAACCGGCTCCAGGACAGAATCCCACCGCAACCCTCTTTACTCAGCAAGAGCAGGGGGCTACCTATGCCTTCATGATGGTGATGCCACCGGCCACGGTCGGAAAAGAAGCAGTCGGCCTGCCGCGTGAAAC
>VFKF01000227.1 GCA_009885705.1 Nitrospira sp.
CGATGAAATCCTGTTTTTGCAGCGGGAGAAGCTGATCGAGAAACTTTTCCCGCTCTTCTTTGGTCCGCGCCAAAATCATCTTCTGCATAATCGGGATGCGATCCTCGGCAAAGAACATATGTTCTGTCCGACAGAGGCCAATGCCTTCCGCCCCGAAACCGCGCGCGATTTTCGCTTGATCCGGCACATCGGCATTCGCACGGACGCGAAGTGTTCTGACGCTGTCGGCCCATGACAGAATCAACGCAAACCGCTGGTACTTGTCCGACTGCTTCGGGTCCAACTTGCCCTGAATCACTTGAATGATTTCAGATTCGACGACGGGCAAGTCCCCCTCATACACATTGCCGGTCGAACCATTGATCGAGAGATAGTCCCCCTCGCGGAACACCTTGGCGCCGATACGAACGGACTGGGCATCCAGCACTTCCACCGCATCGCAGCCAGCCACACAGACCTTGCCCATTTGCCGGGCGACAACCGCCGCGTGAGAGGTCATCCCGCCTCGTGCCGTCAAAAACCCAGCTGCGGCATTCATCCCATGAATATCGTCAGGGCTCGTCTCCTGGCGAACCAACACCACACGAGTGCCGGCCGCTTTCATCGTCACAGCCTTATCGGGAGTCAGGGCGATCTTCCCGGCTGCCGCGCCAGGACCTGCCGGAAGCCCTTTCCCCAGCGGATTGGATTTCGACTCTTCTTTCGTATCGAAAATCGGGTAGAGATATTGCGCCAATTGCTCCGGCCCGATCCGCTGCACGGCTTCCTGCTTCGAGATGAGGCCTTCTCTCACCATGTCGACGGCAATTTTCACAGCGGAAATGCCGGTCCGTTTGCCGACCCGAGTCTGGAGCATGTAGAGCTTGCCCTCTTGGATCGTAAACTCCAAATCGAGCATATCCCGGTAATGTTTTTCGAGCTTCTTATAGGTGTGCTCCAGCTCTTTGTATGCCTCGGGCACATTCTTCGCGAGCGCATTCACTGGAAGCGGAGTCCTGATGCCGGCCACGACATCCTCGCCCTGGGCGTTC
>VFKF01000199.1 GCA_009885705.1 Nitrospira sp.
AGTCTCGTGCGATCGTGGGGAACAGGGTGAACGACAGCTGATCTTCTATCGTGGTGGCCGAGGCGGGCAGATCTTTTTTGGTGGCTTCGAGTTCAGGCTCCAACCGATCTGCGGGCCGCGTCTTGATCGGAGATTCGTCCCCGATTGCGCGGGCCATGATGTCGCGATCGAGGAGGCCTGGCGCCCGTCCGTAGAGTCCAAGGAAGTAGTTCTTGGTTTCCGTGGTGATGACTTTGTACCGTTCACCCGTCAGCACGTTCAGCGTGGCTTGGGTGCCGACGATCTGACTTGTGGGAGTCACGAGCGGGGGATAGCCCATTTCCTTGCGGACGCGCGGAACTTCATCCAGGACTTCTTTGATTCGATCGAGCGCATTCTGTTCGGTCAGTTGCGCCGCGAGATTGGAGAGCATGCCGCCGGGAATCTGCGAGGAGAGGATTTCGGCATCAACTCCGGTGAACTCGCTTTCGAACTGCCGATACTTTCGTCGCACGGTGCGGAAATGTTCGGTGATCGGAAGGAACGAGACGAGGTTCAGTCCCGTATCGTACGGCGTGTTCCGCAGCGAAGCCACCAGGGTTTCCGTCGCCGGGTGCGAGGTGCCGCCGGCCAATGGCGAGATGGACGTATCCAGCATGTCGAGGCCGCCCAGGATCGCCATGAAGGAAGTCATCGAGGCCATCCCCGAGGTGTAATGCGAATGTAAATGGATCGGGACTTTCACGGCTGCTTTGATCCGGCGGATGAGGTGATAGGCCTCGAGCGGCTCCAAGAGTCCAGCCATGTCTTTGATGCAGAGCGTGTCGGTGCCCAAGTCTTCCAGTTTTTTTGCCATATCGACGAAACGGTCCACACTATGGACGGGACTGACGGTATAACTAATGGCGGCTTCGACATGTTTGCCGCAGGCCTTCACTTCGCGCATCGCCCGCTCCATGTTGCGGATGTCGTTCAGCGCGTCGAAGATGCGGAAGACGTCGATGCCATTGGTGGCGGACCGCTCGATGAACCGCTCCAACACATCGTCGGCATAATGCCGATACCCGACCAGGTTCTGCCCACGGAGCAGCATTTGCAATTTGGTGTTGGGCATAGCAGCGCGCAGGGCGCGCAGCCGTTCCCAGGGATCTTCTTTGAGGAAGCGGAGGCAGGTGTCGAAGGTGGCGCCGCCCCAGACTTCGAGCGACCAATAACCGACGGCGTCGAGCTTCTGGGCGATGGGCAGCATGTCCTCTGTCCGCATGCGTGTGGCTAATAGCGACTGATGGCCATCGCGCAAGGCGACTTCGGTGAGCAGGATGGGCTTGCCGGTTGCCGGTTGGATGGTCAGCTCTGGGCTGACCTTGGCACGGGTTTTTGACGTCCGGACGGCTGGTGTTGCCGCTCGTTTCTTGGGAGCCTGTTTTTTTGTAGGTCGTCGTGTCGCCATGATGTTCTAATCTGCCGGTTGACTCGTTCTCGGTGGTTGATCGGCGGCTGTGCGGTCACAGCCCTTCGTAGGCGGCGATGGCAGCGGAGAGCGCCAACACCAGATCCTCCGGTTGTTCGAAATCGTGGTAGTTGAACAGGTCCGGATGCGTCTCGAGATAGGACGTGTCGAAACGACCAGCCATGAAATCCGGCTCCTGCATAATTTCTTTCATGAAGGGGATCGTGGTCTTCACCCCGCGCAGGACATATTCTTCGAGCGATCGTCTCATCCGGCTGACGGTTTCTTCCCAGGTACGGCCA
>VFKF01000109.1 GCA_009885705.1 Nitrospira sp.
CTCGTTCATGGCGTCGACCTGGGCATGTTTCACTATCCCATCGTCGCCGAAGCCGCCAACCTGCAAGGGTACGACGAATTCCGTCATGCCTTGATGGAGGCCGGTCGCCAGGCCGTCGAACGCTGCCGCACCCTGCTGCCGGTCGAGACTCCCTCTATCAAGACCTTGTGCGAGGTCCAGCATCCGGCCGCCTTCATTCTCGACAGCGCGACGGCTGCGAAGGCCGACCTCATCGTCGTGGGCACACACGATCACAGCCGGGTGACGGAATTGTTCGCCGGCAGCATTTCGCACCACATCCTGCTCCATGCCACGCAGCCAACCTTAATCGTGAAAGGAAAGGCGCGGCCCATCACTCGCGTCCTCATGGCAGTGGAAGGCCGGGAAGATGCCATCCATCAGCAAGCCTGGCTGAGGGCGCATCCTTTCAAGAATCCCGTGGCCCTCACGATCCTCTCGGTCGTGCCCTCGCTCGCCATGGTCGAGCCTCACATGATGGTGGGATTTCAAGGCTGGTCCGAGGAACGGAAACAGCATGCTCAGAAGACCGTGAGCGACACAGCCAAAGCATTGGCGGGCCCAGAGTTCAACGTCACCACGGATGTCCGCATGGGCGACCCTGTGACGACCGTCTGTGATGCGGCGAAGAACCACGACCTCATCGTGATCAGTTCCCATGGACGGAAGGGCCTCGATCGATTTGTGATGGGCAGCGTCTCGCACGGGATCGTGCATCGGGCCGGCTGTTCCGTGCTCGTCGTGCGCTGACCGGCCTCAACGATTCATTCATGAAAGGATGCAGGGTTATGAACATTCGAGTGATACTGAGTGCGTTGGTATTGGTCATGGGATGCAGCTCATGGGTCGCCGCACAGGCTTTGCGCGGGAATCCTCAAGCAGGCCAGGCGGTCTATGAAAAGAATTGCCTGCGCTGTCACGGCGACAAGTTGGACGGGAACGGACCGGAGGGGCAGTATCTGATTGTTCGTCCTGCCAATCTCCAGGCTATGGCCTCGCGCTCGAAAACCGATTGGGAGCTCTTGATCACGATCTCGCACGGGGCCGCCTTTACCCCCATGCACGGGTTCCGGGGGAAACTCACCGATCAGCAAGTGATGGATGTGCTGTCCTATGTGCGAATGATGGCGCCGTTCGACCCGCTCAGCTGACGAACTCCAGAGCGCGGGGTCACGGTCTGAACTGACGGGGTGAGCCGCCTTCACTCCTGACAGCTTATGCGGCACACTCTACACGCACTGTGCGGCCAAGCCGCGCTTCAAGCGTCATGAGCATTTCGAGGCTGAACTTGTCCCATTTGCCACGCACGAGGTCTGACACGCGGGATTGCGCGATGCCGAGGCGCTTGGCCGCCTGAGCTTGCGTGAGCTTCTGCTTCTCGATATAGAGGCGAAGA
>VFKF01000093.1 GCA_009885705.1 Nitrospira sp.
CATCGCGGCCATCATTCGAGAGCAGAATCGTGATTATCCGGCCGGGACCATAGGGCGGGAGCCGGCGCCGAAGGGCACCGAGTTGACCATTCCCATCATTACGAAGGGCCGGCTGACCGATGTGAAGGACTTCGAAGAGCTGATTGTTCGTGCCCTGCCGGATGGTTCCACGGTTCGGCTCAAGGACGTGGCGCGCATCGAACTGGGTGCCCAGTCCTATGCTCTTGAGGGACGGTGGAACAGCAAACCCACGACATTTATTTTGACGTTTCTTTCTCCCGGGGCGAACGCGCTGGACACCATTCGTCGCGCACGTGCGCAGATGGATGAGTTGGCCAAGAACTTCCCCCCCGGAGTGTCCTACGATATTCCCTACGACACCACGCGCTTTATCGAAGTCTCGATCAAAGAAGTGGTCAAGACGTTGGCCGAGGCCATGGTGCTGGTCGTGTTGGTGGTCTATCTGTTTCTTCAAAGCTGGCGCGCCACGATCATTCCGACCGTCGCGGTGCCGGTCTCGCTGATCGGCACCTTCATCGGCCTCTATGCGTTGGGATTCTCGATCAATACGATCACCCTATTCGGCATGGTGCTGGCCATCGGGATTGTGGTCGACGACGCGATTGTGGTCGTGGAAAACGTCGAACGGCACATGCGTGAAGATCGTCTGTCGGCCAAGGATGCGGCGAAGCGGGCGATGAGCGAAGTGACGTCGCCGATTATCGCCATCGTCTTGGTGCTGGTCTCTGTCTTCGTTCCTGTCGGTTTTGTCGGCGGGATCACGGGCGCGCTCTATAAGCAATTTGCCGCGACGATTGCGATCTCGGTCACCGTGTCCGGCTTTGTCGCGCTGACCCTGAGCCCGGCGCTTTGCGCGATGGTCCTCCTGCCGCAACATGAACCCCGCGGTGGGTTTTGGGCCTTCTTCGACCGGACGTTCGGGCGGACTCAGCGGGGTTATATGGGTGTGGTCGGCGCTTTCATGGTGCGGCCTGTCGTCGTGATGCTGCTGTTCGGGGTGCTTCTCGCCGTTTCAACCGGTCTCTTCAAGGCGCTGCCGAAAAGCTTCCTGCCGGAAGAGGACCAGGGGTATTTCATCGTCGTCGCGCAACTGCCGGACGGCGCGTCGAAGCAGCGGACCGATGCAGTGCTCGAACGGGTCGAACGGTACTTTCAGGCAAACCCGGCGGTTCATTCGACCAATGCCCTTTCGGGGCAGAATTTCGTGTTTGGCACCAGAGGGCCAAACTCAGCAACAATGTTTGTTCCATTGAAACTTTGGGATGAGCGTACGGAGCCGCAGAATCATGCGAAGGCGCTGGTCGGGGCGGCCTATGGTGAATTTGCGAAGATCCCTGAAGCGCTGCTGTTGGCGTTCAATGCGCCTGCGATTCGCGGCGTCGGGGCGGTCGGTGGATTCTCCGCACAGTTGCAAGACCCCAGCAGCGGAGACTTTAAGAAATTTGCGGCGGTCGCGCAGCAGTTCGTCGAACGGGTGCAGAAGGAGCCGGCCATCGGCCGGGTCGGGACGAATTTTCGTGTGTCCTCGCCGCGGCTCTACGTACATGTGAATCGGGAGCGGGCGAAGGCGCTGGGCATCCCGATTTCGGACATTTTCGACACGCTGCAGGCCTACTTCGGGAATTTCTACATTAACGACTTTGTCAAATTCGGCCGCGTCTATCACGTGCAGACAGAGGCGGAGGCGGAGTATCGGGCCACCCCTCAGGATATTTCGAAGATCTATGTGCGGGCTCAGAGTGCCCAGGGCTTTAACATGATCCCGCTCGATACGGTGGTGACAACGGAGTATCAGAGCGGACCGGATCCAGTGAATCACTTCAATGGATATAATACGGCTTTGGTGCTGGGTGCTGCAGCGCCGGGCTACAGTTCCGGTCAGGCGCTCGAAGCGCTCGATCGCGTAGGCAAAGAGGTGCTCGTGCCGCAGGGCTACGCGATCGACTACAGCAACATCTCCTTCCAGGAACGGCGGGTCGGCGGCCAGTCCACCCAGGTCTTTGCCGTCGGTCTCTTGATGGTGTTTCTCGTGCTGGCTGCCCAGTTCGAGAGCTGGGTGGTTCCCTTCGCGGTGATTCTGGCCGTGCCCTTCGCCATTTTCGGCGCGTTGTCAGCTGTGTGGATGCGCGGTTTCGAAAACGATGTGTATTTCCAGATCGGACTGGTCACCTTGATCGGCCTGTCGGCAAAAAATGCGATTCTGATCGTCGAATTTGCCAATACCCGCTATGAAGCGGGCCGTCCGCTGATCGAAGCTGCGCTGGAGGCGGCTCGGTTGCGGTTCCGGCCGATCATCATGACCTCTATGGCCTTTATTTTCGGGATGGTTCCGTTGGTCGTGGCCAGTGGCGCAGGGGCCTCAAGCCGTCAATCGATTGGAACCGGCGTGATGGGCGGCATGCTCGCGGCCACCTTCCTGGCGATCTTTTTTGTGCCGCTCTTTTATGTGGTCATTCGTCGGCTGACCCAGCGGCGTGTCATGGAAACACCAGTCGCGGAGGAGCTACCGATGGCACCATCTCCGGAGGACCAGGCCTAATATGCGCAAGCCAGTTGTCATCGGCCTTTCCTGCTTTCTCATATCCTGCGCGATGGGACCGGACTACGAACGCCCCAAGGTGGATATGGCCGAGAGCTTTCGGATGGCCGACGCATCGGCGGACGCCCCGTCGCTCGCGAACTTGCCCTGGTGGGAACTCTTGCGCGATGAGCCGTTGCAACAGTTGATGCGTATCGCGCTGGAAGAAAACAAGGATCTTCAGCGCGCTGTCGCAGTGGTCGATGAGTTTCAAGCTCGTGCGCTGATTGCTCGCTCGGACTATCTTCCCGGCATGTCCGTTTCCGGGAATGCGCCGTCCTTGGGACGGAAGACGATCTTTCTGTTTCCCGGTTTTGCCAATCCCTTCAACTATTACCTCCAGGGCACACTCACCTGGGAGCTTGATCTCTGGGGCCGTGTGAGACGTTCGAATGAAGCGGCTCGTGCCGATCTCCTCTCGAAGGAAGAGAATCGGCGGGCGGTGGTGTTGCAACTTGTGAGCGGCGTGGCGGAGAGCTACTTCAATCTGCTGCAGTTCGATATGCAGATGGATATCGCCAAGCGGACGCTGCAATCCTGGGAAGAATCGGTTCGCATTGCGCAGGCCAGGCTGAAACAGGGCATGACGTCGCGCCTCGACACGGATCAGTTTGAAGCGGAGCGGGCCAATGCCGCTGCTCGCATGGCGGAACTCGAACGGCAAATGGTGCAGGCGGAAAATCAATTGAGCGTCTTATTAGGGCGCAAACCTTTTTCGATTCCCAGGGGCCGTGCCCTCACGGATCAGGTCATGCCGCCTGCCGTACCGCCCGGTCTGCCTTCGGAACTGTTGCAGCGGAGGCCGGACTTGCTGCAGGCCGAACAACAGCTGGCTGCCGCAACGGCCCGCATTGGAGCGGCCAAGGCCGAGCGCTTTCCCAAGATTTCACTCACGGGGTTGCTTGGTGTGGCCAGTCCACAACTATCCCAGCTCTTTACCGATCCCGCTTCCTTTGGTGTCGCCGGGGTTGGACTGGCTGCGCCGTTGTTGAACGGACAGGTCCTGGGGTTTCAGCAGGAAGCGGCGG
>VFKF01000485.1 GCA_009885705.1 Nitrospira sp.
ACCCATCCTCGGTTTGAGCGAGCCGTTTTTCAGCAGGAATCGGCGAAGCTCTAGCCAAGTCCACTTCGATGACATTATTGAGCAACCGAACCTGGAGAGACGAATAGTGCGATTGCATGAACTCCTTATGGAAGTTCAGCACAACCAGCATCACGGCATATTCGACATCGGCCTGGCTCCGAATGCTGAGCATTGGCCACCTCCCGCAAACCGTTCAGATAAGACCCCCTTGACCTTCCGATATTCAACGCGGTCTTGGGGGAATGATGCATGCACCCCAACTCCCGAAGCACGCATCACTCACACCCGGTGACATTCGACCGTCCGTGCTCCTCGGACACGTGAGAGCCCTGACTCCCCTTCGCCTTGGCTTCAACCGGCTTGCCACTTTGCGAGAAACTATTCGCCCTTAGCTTTCGCGAGCAGCCGAGCGCCCTCTTCCCGATGATCGGCTGCCATTCGACGCAGCTCCGAAGCCTCTTTCCATCGCATGCTTGCCGCAACCGCCAGCGCCGACCGGCGGAACCCTTTGATATCCATCAACGGAGTGATGGCAGCCGCAGTCCGTTCGAACTCAATCGCCTGAGCCCGAACCGTATCGGCTTGGCGATCGTAGTCGTCTGCGATCTCCCTGAGATCCTCCGCCGTCCAGGCTGTGCCCTCTGGATGAGCTGCCGCTGCTTCCGCCACCAGAAAAAGCACAGAGGAATCGATGGTCGACCCTCTGTGCCACACTCCAGCCGACACCAGCATCCCACGAGTAGTCCCAGAACGAGATACGTGGATGCTTGCATCGTCACACCTCCAAGGCCAGGCCGTCCATGAGTAGTCGCCACGGAGCGCAGCCGGTAATGGCCCGGCGATTAGTACGCCTTGCTGAATCCGGCCTCGCCGTCGTAGTTCCATAACTTCTGCGAGGCGGACCACCACCAGCCCTTTTTCGTCAAGGCGTCCAAGAAGGTGTTCACGTCGGCGTCTTGCACGTCTTTGGTTGCCATAAACCTGCAGCGGTACCAATTAACCATCAATAGATCGGGACTGACGAAGCCGGGCCAGACCTTCGTGCCACGGTTCGAAATAAATTCACATTTGAACGGCCCGATGTCGTCGAACTTCGGGATTCCCTTCTCGGTGATGATGTACATATCGATGCCGACTAATTTGATCTCACGCTTCTTCTTCGTCGCTTTCGCAATGTCAGTGCATGTAGGCATGGGTGTTCTCCTTGTTCATTCAGCCGAAAATCTCCGACTCAGGCCTTCGCGTGCATCTTATCCACGATGGCTTGCGCATACTCGTCTGTCGTTGCTGTCCCGCCGACGTCGTAGGTCACGTGCTTCCGCTCATCAAGGACGGCAAACATGGCCTTTTGGATCCGATCGGCCGCTGCTTCTTCCTTCATCCAACGGAGCATCATGATTCCGGAGACCAGCACGGCCGAGGGATTGACCTTTTTCAGCCCAGCATACTTCGGCGCAGAGCCGTGGACCGCCTCGAAGATCGCGCAGTTGTCGCCCACGTTGGCGCCAGGCGCGAATCCCAAGCCGCCGACCAGTCCGGCGCAGAGATCCGTCAGGATGTCCCCGTACAGATTCGGGAGCACCAAGCAATCGAATTGCGCAGGATTTCTCACGAGCTGCATGCAGCAATTGTCCACGATGATGTCGCCGGACTCGATGTCCGGATATTTCTTGGCGACCTCTCTAAAGGCATCGAGAAAGAGACCGTCGGTCATCTTCATGATGTTGGCCTTATGGACGCAGTAGATCTTCTTGCGTCCAGCAGCTTTGGCCCACTTGAAGGCAAACTCGGCGATGCGATAGGAGCCAGGCCAGGTGATGACTTTCAAACATTGCGCCACTTCGTCGGACACCATATGCTCGATAGCGGCGTAGCAATCTTCGGTGTTCTCTCGGAAGTTCAGGATGTCGATTTTGTCCCAGGGCCGCTTGAGCACTGGAATCAACTTGGCCGGCCGCACATTCGCATAGAGATCGAACACCTTTCGGAGTGTCACGTTCGCGCTCTTGTGGCCGGTCCCGATCGGCGTGGTCGTGGGGCCTTTCAGCGCGATCTTGTTTCTGGCGATGGCTTGGACTGTCTTGTCAGGCAGCAACGTGCCGTGTTTCTCCAAGCAGTCCAGTCCGATCTCTTCATACTCCCATTTGATGTTGACGCCGCTCGCGTCGATCACCAGCCGGACCGCTTCGCAAATTTCCGGACCAGTGCCCTCTCCCGGCAACATCGTCACTACGTGCTGTGTACCCATTCAACAACCTCCCTTAAGCAGCAAGGGGGATCGGACCATCCGCTCCCATGCCTGGTCGTATGTGCAAATTAGATTCCAGCCCATTTGATGGCTATGCTGCGAACAGGCAATCGAATTTCCCCTGAAAACTCGCGGAATCTGACGATAGAAAGATCGCGGCGAATATGAGTCTTCCTCGATGCGCAAACTCCTGGTGCATCGACGCACGAGGCGCACCGAGAGCTGTGCGTCTATGCTCTGACGCCAAATCCCTTACAACTTGGTTTGCCTGGAAAGATGTTCAGGGGCGGGGAGGAGAGGAGGGGGCTGCAGTGCCAGCTGTCTCGCTTCCGATACGAGGCTTCCATCATGTGGTGCATTATTTCTGCTGAAGAAACTGAGAAAGCCAATCCCTATTCATGAGCCACCACATTGATGCGATGTGCCAAACAGCCGGCGCTAAATCCGTTATTGATATTTACGACCCCCACACCGGAGGCGCATGAATTCAGCATGGTGAAGAGTGGGGCGAGGCCGCCAAAACTGGCCCCGTAACCGATGCTGGTTGGAACGGCAATGACGGGGCAGTTGACCAGTCCGCCGATGACGCTCGGAAGCGCCCCATCCATACCAGCCACAACCACCACGACTCGGGCTTGCAAGAGCCTGCTGTGACGGGCAAGCACTCGGTGCAGACCGGCCACACCCACGTCATAGATGACCTCCACCAGGCTTCCCATCACTTCAGCCGTCACTCGTGCTTCTTCCGCAATTGGAATGTCAGCGGTTCCTGCCGTCACAATCAACACGTCTCCCTTCAGCCTTCTTGTTGCATCATGGATGGTGACGGCTCTGGCCGACTCGTGATACCGGGCGCGGGGATCCAATCGCAGCAGGGCGCGTGCGACCTCGGGCGTAACCCGAGGCACCAGCAGATGCCGATGCTGGGCCAGCAGCTTGCGCGCAAGACATATAATCTCTGCTTGGGTTTTTCCGTCACAGAACACGACCGCCGGAAACCCTTGCCGCGCGGACCGCAACATACTTTGAGATGCGCTATCGCCGCTCTCAGACGGCTTCTGTGAGCGTACGTTGGTGGCTCGTTTGGACTTCCGTATCATCCCATCAGTCCTCGTGGTACGGATCTGTTCGACGGCGCTTCCCGACAAGCGCCCTCTCACCGCGCCAGGATTACGCTCTTTTCTCACTGGTTGCGGCTGTCCGGTGAAGGCTGGCAGCCGTTAGCTGATTGACACCGCACAGCGCCGGAGCCGGTCCATGATCGCGAGCCCAAGGCCCTGTTCGTCACAGGGCTCGACGTACAGGCGATCGAGGCTCTGGGCGTCCAGTCTGCGGAGCGCCGCAAACAAATTCCTTGCAACTTCCCGTAAATCACCGGATGGCGAGAGCACTTCGATCACGCAGTACCTCTCGTCCGCATGACCCAGCGCTGACATAGCCAGCAGCCCAGCGCGTTCGTGGCCGTGAAGAACCGGTCTCTCCCCTTGAGCAGCCAGGATAGTCACTGGAGTCTGGGTCGCATAATGGCGCGGGAGTTGGCCCGGTGCGGCGACGGTCCGGACGTCAGCAGCTCGCACGACCAAGCCAATGACTTCCTGGATCTCTGCGAGCGTGATGCTGCCGGGGCGGAGAATCTCCGGCCAGGTTCCGATCATCGACACAATGGTGGACTCGACGCCAATCGGGCACGAACCCCCGTCGAGAATCAGGTCCACGCGATCGCCGAGCCCATCGAGGACATGCTGCGCACAGGTCGGACTCACGTAGCCGAATGGATTGGCGCTTGGCGCGGCGATCGGGACTCCCGCTTCACGGATCAGCGCCCGCGCCACCGGATGGGCCGGCATCCTGACTGCGACAGTGGATAACCCTGCCGTCACGAGATCCGGAACCTGCTCTCGTTTCGGCAGCACCAATGTCAGAGGACCGGGCCAAAACGCATCCATCAATCGGTGATCGCCCACGCTGATCGTCTCGGCCAGACGATCGAGCGAGACACGCGTCGCGACATGCACGATGAGGGGATCGAACGACGGTCGTCGCTTCGCCTCAAAGACCCTCGCCACAGCCTCGGGATTCAGCGCATCGCAGCCGAGCCCATAGACCGTTTCAGTCGGAAAGGCGACAATGCCGCCCTGCCGAATGATTGCTCCGGCCATTCGAATCGACTCACGATCTGTTGCCGGGAGCACCGTTCCTGTTGGAATCATCGACCTCCCGTCAAGATAGATTCGTTCTGAGTGAGGCCGATGTGCTGTTCCCGCATGCAACAACACCAGAAAGCCGGATAATGGAACCCGGCCACCGCCTCACTGCCGATTAGGGCTATACAAGGCCTCTGTAGGACACCTGGCAACGGGCAACCCTTGGAAGGGAGCCTTCGCTGCTGCGCTACTGCGCTACTGATTGGTACTTGCGTCAGGCCGGTTGTTATTCCAATAGCCCGTATCGGGAAGTCCCTTGGCCTCGATCGTGAATTGTCCTGCCTCCAGCGTCATCCATTTTTTCGGCGAACAGCAGGTGCCATCGGGAAGCACATCCCAGGAGCCTCGCCGAACGACCAGCGGACCAGTCGCGAGGTTGTCGAAAAACTCCCCCCGTTTTCCGATCCCATAGAGATTCCGATGCGGCACCGTCACCACAATCTCCGTATCGCTCCAGGACTGGACTAGCGCTGCAGCCCCGTTGAATAACACTTCCGTTCTCGAGACGTTCGACAGGACGGTGGCGCTCGTATCGGCCTCGTTGATTTCCACATCGAGTCGTCTCTTATACGCTTTCTGGTTGAGCCCCAGTTCCGTATGTTCGGCGGTCTTGAGAAACGTCCCAAATCCTTTCCCCTTGATCGTCACCTTCTCATCCAGCCCAGCCGATTTTGGTTCATACGACTCGATGATCGGCGTCGCCAGCGTAAAGTTTCCGGCGTCCGTCGCCACCGCACCCCGTTCGGCGCAACAGGAGCCGTCCTGGTTCGGCTTGTTGGCGCTGCGGTAGATCACGACGTGTCCGCCTTTTGCGCTGAAGGGCACCCAGACATCGATCCGGTCGTCGTTCCAGCGATAGATGACGGCCGGCACCCCGCCGATCTCGACCCGGTTCTCGCCTGTATTGAAGTCCATGAAGCTGTACGGCGTCGAACCACTCTCGGAATAGAACCCAAAATGTTCGCCATTGATGCGGAGTAGGGTACCAATCGGCGCGCTTGGGGGCATCAGCGCCGTGGCCCTGGGAACATGGACCGTGAAGTCGGTCAGAGTCCGTTCGCGCCCTTGGCTCTTCAACACCAAAGGACCAGACTCAGCCCCGAGGGGCACATGGACGACAATCACATCGTCTTTCCATTGCGCAATCGTGGCTGGCTTTCCACCGATGAGCACTGCGTCGGTCGGCCCCTTGCCGGCGCCGACCCCCTGGCCGAACAGCACGACCTTAGTGCCGGCAGGACCGCTGACGGGATCCACCCTGACTGAAGGAATCAACGAAATCGGGACCGCATTACTGACCACATGCTCAACAGGCGCACAGCAGGAGCCATCCGGCAGCGGATCGGAAGAAGCCAATCGAACGACGACATCCCCGGACATGGCGTTCGCGGGAATCTCGACTTCAATCCGGTCGTCTGTCCATCGCCGAGGGCGCACCACGCCGCCGCCGATGACCACATCGTTCACCCCGAACATGGTATTCGGATCGCGCGAGCCCGCCGTCCTGCCAAAATGGCGCCCCGTAATCTGGAGCAGCGTGCCTCGCTCTGTTTCCGTTGGTGTGATGCTCTCAATGTGCGGCTGTACGATCGTCACTGTCCCGGCTAAGAGCTTCTTCTTTCCTGCCACCACCTCAACAGGACCGCTTGTGGTGTTAAAGGGGACCTTCACTTCGATCAGATCCGGCTCCCACCGCTGCACGAGCGCCGGTATGCCATTGATCGTCACGTGATTGACTTGAACAGACTTGAAGCTTCCAAACCCTTTCCCCGTAAGCGAGAGGGTCGCGCCAGGAGTCGCGTGCTCCGGTTGGAGCGTAATGGGCAGTGAGGATGCGCCAAATCCAGGCGGGACTCCAGAAATACCCAGCGCTGCGATAATCAGCGACAGGCCCCAGATCTTCCTGGTCTTCTGAAAGGGCCAATCCTGTCGATTCACACACGTCTCCACTCGATCTTGCACCTGCTCATTCATCTCATCCTCCTTGTCACAACACCGCACTGTTTCTTTTTCCTGTTTTCAGCTATCCGCAAACCTTAGAGGCTGTACACACAGAGGTGCGCCGCCAGGGTCTGGGGCTTAACCGGCTAGGTCAGACATTCCATGGCTCCCAGGCTGTGCTACCGTCACCCCGTTGGAATATGTCTGAATGAAAGAAGGACCGGACCGAACTGCTAGATTCACGACCCGATTGGATGCGCTGCCCGGGCTTTTATCGCATGCCTCCCTGCTCGGATGACTGCCGATGCTTGACGGATTCATGCCACCACTTGAGATACCGCAGCTTGTGCAAGGGGACGGCAATAGCCCCCAAACTCCAAGCTCCCGGTCACGACGACGAGTCCCTGTGGCCCAGCTCTTTGGACTGCCCTGTGAAACGCATCATCGGGGTCGGTCACGATCTCCGCCGAGATCGGCGCACAGGATCGCCAAATATCGGCAAGAACCTGAGGGGCGACTGCGCGATCGTCCGGATACCGGGTGAAGATGACCAGGTCAGCTCCTGCGCCGGCCAAACATCTGACAATCTTTTCAATCTCTTTTTCGCGCAGAAGCGAGACGAGCAACACCGTTCGGCGACCGTCACGCACACTTCGGATGGTCGACGAGAGACTGGCGGCGGACGATGTATTGTGAGCCCCATCGATGACGATTGTCGGATGTCCGGAAAACACTTCACAGCAGGCCGGCATATGGATCTGCGCGAACGTGTTACGGAGGGCCGATCCCGTCAATGTGGCAACCAGCCCACGGCGTCGGAGGACATCGTAGGCCGCGAGCGCATGTGCGGCGTTGGCCGCCATGAACGCAGCGGGGGAACCCACGGTGATCCCTTCCCACGTGGTGTCCCCAACCCGAAGCGTACACGTGCCTTGGTAGCCGATGCGGATGAACTCCGTCGCGTCATAGTCCTGTCCGATCAACAAGATCGGAGCCTTCAGCTCTTCCGCGCGAGACAGGATCAACGACCGAGGCCCGTCCGACATCGGACCGCACACAACAGGGGTGAACGGCTTGATAATCCCGGATTTCTCTGCAGCGATCGCCTCGAGGGTATCCCCGAGGGTTTCCATGTGGTCGTAATCTACGTTTGTGATGACAGAGACCTCCGGTGCGATCACGTTGGTGGCGTCTTGTCTTCCGCCGATGCCGACCTCGACGACTGCATAATCCACCTTGGCTTCGCGGAAGACGAAGAAGGCAGCGGCGGTCAGGAATTCGAAGGGACTCATCTCGACACCCGCCCAGTCCATCAGTGCCTTGAGGTGGTTGCACGCATCGAGTAAATTCTGCTCGCTGATCGGCTGACCGTTGATACAGATCCGCTCCAGGAAATGTCCGAGATGGGGGCTCGTGTAGAGGCCGACCTTCATGCCGCTGGATTGGATGAGTGCCGCCGTCATCCGACTGACGCTAGTTTTGCCGTTGGTGCCGGTCACGTGCACGGACCGATAGGCTCGGTCGGGACGCCCGAGTTCTTGCAGGCATCGCGCAATGGCTCCGAAGCTGACGGTGCCATCAGAGGGTCGGTCGCGCAGGATGCAGGCCGTTTCGAGTTCTCGCAGGAAATCCGTGACCTCCTTGTACGAGGAAAAAGGCACGGCCCAGTACGGTGGATACTTCTTCGACTCCGTTTCCGGCACAGATACCTCCTGCACGACACTGTGCAAGTCGTGACGATTCTCAGACCTGCTCGACGGCGGCACTCGCCCCC
Organism: Nitrospira sp.; assembly: GCA_009885705.1. Lineage (GTDB taxonomy): Bacteria > Nitrospirota > Nitrospiria > Nitrospirales > Nitrospiraceae > Palsa-1315. The sequence goes on from VFKF01000485.1 coordinate 8,189, forward strand.
TTGTCGACGGTCTCCCTGCTGACGACAACCCATCCCCCCGCGCCATCGTAGCGGTAATACCGGCTATCGGCCGGTTCACGCGCAATCAAGTTGAGCCACCGATAGTTGAATAACCGCTCCAGCAGCGACTGACGATTGATGACGGCCACGATCCGGTCCCGCGGGGCCTCGATGATGGCCGTGAGACGCATGGGCTCGTGGTACAGCTGCGCGCCGTTCATGACCGTCTGAACGGGTAACCCCATGCGGAGGTCGCTTTGCCCCCCCGTCATGACCCCGATGCGGCCCGTGACATTGTGATAGATCTTGCTGCCGCTGCCATAGACATCGGAATCCACCGTCGAGAAGTAGTACTCCATATTGATCCACTGGGCCACGATCAACGGCGCCGTCATGATAATCTCCAGCAACTTCCCGTCTAGGTCAGGGCGGTGATCGTACGAATGCAGGAAGGATCTCCCCGCAAGATCGATCCCCTCTGTGAGACGGCGGCTTCCGATGATAAACAGGCTGTTTCTCGCCAGTCCCCACTCGGGACGCACTTGCGCCCAATCCATGCTGCGGAGTTGAACGTCTTGCCTCGAATGACGGCGATCGGGCCGAGTCGGCGAGGCCTGCAGCGCAACCCCCCGTTCAGCGGCAGCCATCAACCCGGTTTCGTTCACGTCTTCCAGCACCCGAGCCAGCTCATTGCGATGCGTCGCCGGCACATCTTCCAGATCCGCGATGCGGACCTGATCCGTCGTCGTGTCGTGAAGGGCTGCGAGGAAATGGGTGTCCGGCGGAATGGCGAGGCCCCGCTTCGTCAACAGCTCGCGGACTTGCGGGCGATTGGCAATCAGGGCAAACGCGCGCGCGTTCGGAAGCCCATGACTTCCTCCGCAGGCCCCGCAGTCCAAGGCCGATTCATAGGGATTGTTTTGCGAGGTGCTGCCGTGGCCGCACAGGATGACGAGGCGCGACCATGAATCCGTCATTCCCATGAGCCGGAGCGACGTCTCCACGTAGTAGGCCTGCTCATTGAGGGTAAATCCTGTTTGTGTGATCCGAGCGAGGCGCGCCGCTGTGCCACGAAAGGTCAGGCGGCAATCGCGGCGGAGCTCCTCGAGTAAGGCTTCTTCCTCTGTCGTAGAGAGAACCAGGAGATGTCCGAGATCGCCCGGCACCGCTCTCAACTCATCACCGTCGCCCAACGCCTGTCGCCGGATGCCTTCGAGCCAGTCAGCCGTCAGCCGGTTGCCCGGGACTTGGAATCGGGTGCGCAGCCATCGGGCGATCTGTATCCGTTGTTCCGCCGCAACCATTTCCTCCGCTTCGTTGGTCGGAAGCTTATCCACCGTCAACGTAGTCGCCACCGCCGGCATGAAAGACTGTTTCAGCCGGACCGACAGGCGATGGTACCAACGAGGACACAGCGTCTTCCCCAACAGCGGCAACGCGAAGAACCATCCGATGGCTTCCACCATGACGTACGGCGTGATCACATTGTGTTTGAGATCTTGCAGCAACTCCTGTCCGGCCTTGGCCATCTGCGTGCTCGATTTGCGCCGCAATGCGGCCGCCTCCTGATACGTTCGCGGAACCTCTCGAATGATATGCTTCGGCTTGAGGAGCACCGGACACAGGTCCGTCGTGCAGTCCGTGCCCAAGGCACGATACGCCACAGGCAAGCCGAAAAACCCGGCAAAGCCGAACGTTTCGTAGCCGCCTCGCTGTTCCAGATGCCGGCGAAAGACTTCGGATCGCACATCGATGCAAAAAGCGAATTGCGCGAGCGGGCGCACAGATTTCCGCTCCTCTTTCTGCAAGCCAAAGCCGTCGTGTGGACGCGATTCGAGTTGTCGCAGGATCGTGTGCTGATGCGCGAGTTCATACGCCTCAAGCCATTTGGGGTTGTGTTGCCGTTCTGGAAATGCACGGAGCCACCGGAACAACGTAACCAGATCTTTCGGCGCCATCGAGAAGATCAGCTCTGGACGGATATTGAAGACTTCAGCCAACCGCAAGAGGACTTGGGCGCTGTCGGTGAGTGCCTCTTGCCTGCTTACAAGCCTGTGTTCGCGGTACCATCGTTGACCGAGATCCTCCCAGGCCTGAGCAGCCGGTGAACGCCACCATCGTTGGAGAGACGCAGCCTCCGACGCCGCGTTCTTCGGAAGCTCTCCACTCACGAGCGCGCGGCGAAACCACACCGCGTGAGGAAACCGCCGCCCGTACTGCTTAACCGTCTCGACATCCCCAGGCTCGTTCAGGAATTTCCGACAAGAGACCGCAACCAACTCCCGTTCATAGAATAGGCGCACGGCGAGATATTTCACCAAGTCGATACGGTAGGCCTCCTGCCACGGGTATGCTGTTTGCTCGGCGCGCCACTTGATGAATCCGGCCCATCCCGGCAACGCCGCCACATGGTGCGAGAGATATTCCTCCCATGCCGACGCGGGTACTTTTAGTTGCTCAAGCGATTCCAAGAGGGCATCTTCAGGACGATCCGATAAGGCTCGAATTTTCTCCGACGCCTGTCGAATTCCAAGCAAGGACAACCCAAAATCATGCTGGGCAGCGGCTTTCCAGGCTCGGAAAAATGTGCGGTCACGGCCCGGCATCGACCAGGCAGCCTCTCCCTCATCGCAGAAGACAGCACACCACTTGATCAACTCACGGTTGATTCGGTCCTCAAGGTCGGTTCCAAGCGTCCGATCGCACCAGGCAGCCATGGTTTCCCGATAGGGCCACTGGTCCGGCTCACAGAGGAGCAGGCTCTCACTCTCGTCCACGACATCGGAATCCAGGATCGGCGCGAGCCATTGCGTCAGCCGCACGAGCAGGTCTGTGTCGGTGCTTGCAGACCCGATTCCGACCGAAACGGATCGGCCTGAGGAGGACAGCTGTACTCCATGCACCATCGCGGCATGAAGCACGTCCAGATGGGAAAGGCTGCGATCACCGAAGACGATGTGCCTGTCGGCAGCCACCGGCCGTAATACTTCATCCAAATGACAGCCTTGGATACGTCCTCGTCGAAACGCCTCGCGGTAGGCATCGGAGGATAAATACCCCCGCCCGCCGAAAAGCTGACCCGCCTGTCCGACAGCTTCTTCGAAGTGGAGCTGCTCAAACCCCTGCAGGGGGTTTCTCGAAATGAAGGTCCTCATCGGCCACAATTGCGCCACCACCTTACCAGCGAGGTTCACGTAAGACCGCAGCTCCATCCGCTGCATGTCGGTATAGGGTGCTGGCCTGTCGTTCGTTGGTATCATGTGGTGTACGACTCCCTTGTGTCCGCTACAACAGCAAGAAGAGGGCCCGGCAGAATATTTCTTCCATGAGGAGCGTAACCACCTCGCGAATAAGGAGAAACCTCGCCATGCGCGTCGTTGAGCGAGCAGCAGCAGCAGACTGACATACTGCAGAACCAGTGTGCAGACACACGTTACGTGCGCTCCTGCACGTAGCTGGCAGCCATCACATCCTGTCGGGCGTAGGAGGGATCAGATTGGGAGACCAGAGAAGATGGCGCGAGCAGGCCGTGCGAGATATGAGCGGTTACATATGTCCGAGCTTGCGGAGGGTTTCCATCCCGCGGCCTTCATCCTGTGCCCGTCCGGCGCGTTCAGCGGTCGTTGTGGTCCGCAGCTCCGTGATGATTTGTGGAATCGTGTTGGCGCAGGAGTTCACGGTCCCCGTGCAGGGCACGCAGCCGAGGCTGCGATAGCGGGTACCGGAGCCGCGATCGAAATACAGATCCGGCAGGGGAATCCGTTCCTGTTCGAGATATTCCCAAATATTCAGCTCGGTCCAGTCGAGCAGGGGATGCACACGCACATGAGAACCGGCGGGGAACGTGGTTTTGTATTGGTCCCAGAGTTCCGGCGGCTGGTCGCGAAAATCCCATTCCCCATGTTTGTCCCGTAGCGAGAAGTACCGCTCCTTCGCCCTGGTGCCTTCTTCGTCCGCGCGAATGCCGAGGATCACGGCCGTCCACTTATGTTTCGCAATGGTCTGTTTGAGGGCCTCGATCTTCATCGCCGTGCAGCAGGTCACGCGACCCTGGTCCGGACCCATGCCGCCGGCCAGCGCCTCACGGTTCTGGCCGACGATGAGATTCAAGTGCCACTCCTTGGCGAGGCGATCACGGTAGTCGATCAACTCGGGCATCTCATAGCCTGTATCGATATGGACGAGGGGAAACGGCACATGCCCAAAGAAGGCTTTGCGCGCGAGCCAGAGCAGCACCGTCGAGTCCTTGCCCATCGACCACAGCATGGCAAGATCGTCGAAATGTTTATAGGCCTCACGAATGATATAGACGCTTTGGTCTTCGAGGTCGCGAAGATGTTGCACGGGAATCCTCCGGCCACAAGGGCCTGTTCAATAGGCTGCAGGACCGGACAAGGTGCGATTCGACACGAGATCGAGCAAGTGCAGCCCGTCGAACTTTGCCGCGGTCCGACCTAATGTGATCAGCCCGATCGACCCGTCCTCCGGGACCCATTCGTCCGCCACTGCGGCGACCTGGGCTCCGTCAACAAACACGCTCAGGCGTCCGCGATCGAGGTGAATAAAGTTGATCCGTTGAACCCGCAGGCTGTGCCAGGGTCGCTGGGTTACTTTCACCGAGATTTTCCCCACAATCGTCGCGCGGCCATCGACCACTCGCCGCGTCGTCAGCGTGGCCGTTGAAGGATTGAGTGTAATGGCATAGAAGTTCTTGTTATCACGCACGCCCAGCGCGATCCCGGCTTCGCCACCGCCGTCAGGCGACTGGTCCTGTATCTGCACGGTGGCGTCAGGATACGTGGTACGGACATGGTCGGCTAACAAGAGATGCGCACAATCTGCTGTTCCACAAGGGCGGTCTTGGACGACCAGTTTACCGGGCGTGGGAATCTGGCCGTCCGAGAGCACACGCCAGCTGGAGGGCTCCGCTCCTGGCGTACTCAGGGCTACGAATCCCACTGGCAGTGTATCGGAAACATCTTGCTCGAAGTCCCACTGCCACACGATATCCTGCCGCGGCGCGTTCGCATGGATCTCGACATTGAGCACGTCCGACGCGCGAACTGTTGTCGGCAATGTCACCTGCTCGCTATTCGGCAGCAAGGCTTTCACGACATCGTTTCCGACCAGGTACGGCCAGACACCGACGGCACCGGAAAGGCGATCGTGCCAGATCTTCACGGCCTGTAATCGCTCCTCCAGGCGCACAGATTCACGAGGCACCCGTAGCGCCTCTACTAAAACCAATGCATAGGCGGCTATCAGCTTGTCGACCGGAGTCGCCACCTCGTTCAACGCCTGCTCGGCTTCCTGGCTCGCCTGCTCCAACCAGGGATGGCCATGGCGCCGTTCCCATGAGAGCCACTGAATCCGGTCCCAGGCGAGCTCGGATAACAGCCGGCCATGAAGAGCCCCGTCGGGACTGGTGTCTTTCAGCAGGGATTCATGCACCGCAAGCGCGGAGGTCGCATCGTTGTTCCATCGATAGAGCGCGCCGAGTTGCCGCCGCCCTTCGGGAGTCGCCTGTCCGCCGGCCGTCACCCGTTCAAACGAGTCGATCGCTTGATACAAGGCCTCTGCCGCTGGAGAGTGACCGATCGCGACCTCGGTGAGTTCCTGACGCCAGGTCTGTGCCTGAAGGTTCCAGTAGAGCTCGGCCAGCCTTGCCGTCACTGCCTCCTCCGGTCCTGAGATTCCGCTCTTGGTCAGACCTTCGCGAAGAAAGGTCTGAAGCCTGTCGTCGGCGATGACGCTGTGCAGCGCCGGATCGGCCGGATCGATCAGCGTGAGCCTGGTCAGGAGCCTGGTTCGCTCAACGGAGTGCGGCATCTGTTGGGCGCGAGCCAGTGAGGCAGCAAAGACTGGTTTCGCGTCCTTGTGATCCCACCAGCGAGCGGAGCCCAAAACCAGTCCGCCGGCCCCCAAGCGATTCTTCACCTCTTCGTTCTGTCGTCCACCGGGATCGGCGGTTTGCGGGAGACGCCCATAATGAATGCCGACCTGCACCGGCGCACCGGGAAGGGCCTCATTGACGACGGCCTGATCGACCGGATAGCCCAGCTTTCGCAATCCTGAGACCACGACGAAGCGGACCGTCACTTCCTTAACCGGACCGTACCGGCGAAGAATGCCGTTGGCCCACCAGACCTCTCCAGGGCGCAGCGCGAGAGGAGCCGTCAGAGGATCCTGGTAGGATACCCGGACTTCGACGGTATGGCCGGACACCCTTACAGGGTCTTGACCTGTGAGGTTTTTCAAGGCAAAGGGCCTGACGGGCGAGACGTTGAGGACCTCGAAGGCGGGGCCGACTCCCCCATCGGTGCCGATCACGGCAGGGGAGACTGCGACCGCCGGCATATAGTCCTTCCAGTAATCGGCATGGCGATGCGTTTCCGACAGCAAGCCGAAACCGACTCCCCGACCCACGGCTTCGAAGATTCCGGTTTCCGGCCGATCCTGCAC
>VFKF01000202.1 GCA_009885705.1 Nitrospira sp.
ATCTTGGTGGCGAGGAAGGCATTCGAGGCATATTTGATCATTTCGGCTGTCGGGATGTCAGTGACGACGAAGGGCGTTTCGATGAGGTAGAGCGGACGATAGAGATCTTTCATGATCGCAATCGCTTGCTCGCTGTCTGCGCCGATGACGACCCGGTTCGGCCGCATGAAGTCTTCGATGGCAGATCCTTCACGCAGAAATTCCGGATTGGAGACGATGTCGAATCGGAATTTTCCCGATTGATTGGCGGTGATCACCTCGCGCAACTTTTCCCCGGTTCCCACCGGGACGGTCGACTTGGTAACGATCACCTTGTAGCCGGTCATGTTTCTGGCAATGCCGCGGCCGACTTCTTCGACGTAGGAGAGATCGGCGGATCCGTCTGCTCGTGGCGGAGTACCGACCGCAATGAAAATCACGAGAGCCTTGTCGACCGCTTTGGCCACGTCGGTCGTAAAGTTGATTCGGCCCTCCCGAATGCCTTTGGCCACGAGCTCTGTGATCCCCGGTTCGTAGAAGGGCACATCGCCTTTCTCAAGCCTGGCGATCCTCGCGGCGTCGGTGTCCATGCAGGTTACGCTCACGCCGAATTCGGAAAAACAGGCTCCTGTGACCAGCCCGACATAACCGGTTCCAATGACACTGATATGCATGCGTCCCTCTTCTCCATTACCAAAAACGAACTGGGCGGAGTATAGCAATGGTATCGAGGGTGAGCAACGAAGTTATGGATAGTCTTGTTTGCCGGATGAGTAGCTTGTACCGCTCGTTGACAGCTGCACGGAGGCTGAGTACTATTTGCTCCCTTCATTGAGCGGATCTCACGTATGGCGATTCAAGGCAGACCTATTCAGCGGCCACTTGCCGTGATGATGTGCCGGACCCTCTGCACGATCGGTCCAGACGCGACGCTGTTGGAGGCGGCCAAGCTGATGCGCGATGCAAAGGTTGGCGCATTATTAGTAGGCGAGCGTGGTCACTACAGTGGCCTCGTGAGCGAATCGGACTTGGTTCGCAAGGGGTTGGCCGAATCCCGCTCGGCAGAAGAGACGTTGGTTCGTGCCGTGATGAGCAGCCCGCTGTTATCGATCGAGAGTGCGAGTTCGGCGCACGAGGCGAGTGAGAAAATGGCGGAGCATGGGATTCGGCACCTGGCCGTGTCTGACGATGGACAGATTGTCGGGATCCTCTCCGTTCGCGACCTCTTACGGTATTTTAAAAATTGGGGCGGCCTATGATCGAGTTGAGCAGTCTCTGTATCGCGCTGGATTGTTTCCTTCTCTCTTGTGATGTTTCTGTATGAGCTCCGTCAACCGGTCGGTTCATACGCCTCGGTGGTTTCTTCTCGTGACGGCGCTGGTGACCGGAGCAGTGGTCATGGCGCTCGAAATTTTGGGAAGCCGACTCTTAGCTCCCGTGTTCGGAAACTCCCTCTTCGTCTGGGGTGCCTTGATCGGAGTCATTCTTGCCGCCATGAGTGGCGGGTATGCCTTTGGCGGCTGGGTTTCCGACCGGTACCCCGGCGCGCAGGTTTTGGCAGGGCTGCTGTTGTTTTCCGGAGCCTGGACCTTTCTGATCGCCTGGCTTGGCCAGCCGGTGCTCTTTGCGGTGGCGAAGGCGATTGAGGATCCCCGATGGGGCCCCTGTGTTGCCGCGGCCCTGCTCCTCGGCCCGCCAGCCTTCGGGCTGAGCGGCGTCTTGCCGGCGATGTTGCGATTGGCCGTCTTAGACCTTGAGTATTTCGGCCGGGATACCGGTCGGATGATCGCGCTTTCGACCATGGGGAGTTTGGCCGGAACCTGGGGGACGGCCTTTTTCTTTCTCTCCTGGATCGGCAGCCAGGCACTTGTGGCGTGGCTCGGGGCCATTCAGGTGGGGCTTGGCCTCTGGTGGTTGGTCCGTGGGACGGCAGCACGTCCTGTCGTGATTGGCCTCGTCATCCTCTGCATCGGAGGCCTGGGAGCCGGTGCCTTGTTTCCAATCCAGAAGCTGAAGGCGCCGGTCTATCAGGAAGACAGCCCCTACCAGCAAGTACGAATCCGTGATGACGATCTCTTTCGCTACCTCGTCCTGGACCGGACGTTCCATGCGGTGATGTGGAAGGCCGACCCGGTTGCGCTGTTTCTTCCCTATAGCCAATTGATGGTTGCGTCGCTGGCCTTGGTGCCGGAGCCGAAACGAGGGCTGATCCTTGGCCATGGAGGCGGATCGCTGGCGAAGTGGCTCGCCAATCGCTGGCCTGAACTCGAGTTGGATGTGGTCGAGTTCGATCCGGTGGTCGTTCGCATGGCCGAAGAGTATTTTGCCTATCAGCGGCCCCCTCAGCATCATGTCCATGCCCGTGACGCCAGAGTCTTTCTTAATTCCACGGAGCGGATCTACGACTTCATCTGGGTCGATGCGTTTGCCAGACATATGATTCCGTTTCATCTGACCACGGTGGAGTTCTTTGCGGAGTTGCGGGCCCATCTGTCGTCGGATGGTGTTCTCGCAGTGAATTTGGCCTCGTCGGGCGAGGGGGGCGATCTTTTGCGGGCCAATGCCGTCGTGCAGACGATGCGAGGGTCGTTTCCCCATGTCGAGTCTTTTGCGGTCAAGGGGCCCTGGAAGTCGACTCAGACGAAATCGGAGAATTTAATTTTCTTTGCTGGCAACCCGCTCGCGCAGCACCAGCTCGCTGTCACGGCAGACAAGGTCAATGTATTAGTCGAACAACAGCGCCTCCCGTTCGAAACGATTGCTCTGCTGAGTACCCATCGCACGGAACCCTGGGAGGCAGGTGTCGTGTTAACCGACAATTATGCGCCCTATGATCTTTTGATTGGATCCACAGTTCAAGAGGTGCAGCCCGAGGCAGGGACAACGCACTAAGTTGTTGAAGTCATTAAGACTTGTCTTGTTTGTGAATGGTTATTATGGATGGCGGCCATTTGAAAAGTGGCTGATTAACCTTCTTGCTTCCGTTTTCGCCCCTGTGCTATAAGGTTGCCTCTTGAAGCGCGGGCAATCTTGCAGAACATAATTAAGTGTCACACGCAGAGAAGTAGCAGTCAGCATGGTGTAGACTACCAGGTCGTGGCGGTAGTTATTTACCAACCTAATCACATCTCTTCTTCTTTCTTAAGGAGGTAGGTCATGGGCAAGACGATGTTAGGGGTCTTCTTCGGCCTCGTGATGGTCATGGCTGGGGCATCTTCAGCATTTGCGCTCCAGGCAGGCGGCGTCGAAATCGGGGATTTGGAGACCGGCTCAGTCGTTGGGCAGTCGTTCAAGGAGCTGGATGTCGATGCTCAGCTGTACGCTGTTGAGATCGGCAACTTAAAGACCTGGTATCCACCCGTCACGATCATCGATTTCAAGGTTCGTCCGGGCCGTCCAGTGCTGCTCAAGGTGACGAACAATGGCACGGCTGATCATGGATTTCAGATGACCGATGCCGTCAATGCCGGTTCGCCGTTTGTGATGAAGGCGGAAGTGGTCTTGAAGCCTGGCGAAACCAAGTACATTGGCATTCCGACCAGCGATATGTTCTATGCCACGCAGGGGAACACGCTGATCTATCGTTGTCATTTGCACCCGGCGCATGTCGGTGGCAAGATTTTGATGATCAAGTAGTCGTTCCTGATAGAAGTGTTCGACCACCGCCCTCTTTGCGATACCGCGAAGAGGGCGGTGGTTTTTTTATGCAGGACGATGGATTCAAAAGCTGGAACTACACTTCTTCTTCGGCTCGGCAGTCGGCTCCTGGCTCAAGCGGAATGCTCTGAACCCCTCTGAGCTCTCCTGCCACGATCAGCAGCAAGAAATGGCGTAAGGTCGGTTCCTCTTCACGCTTCTCGCTGACGATGGTGTGGATGTCCACAACCATTTCATTCCCATCCCATTGTGTCCCATTGATCACCCAATAGTGGCTGGCGGCATCGGGGAATTGTCGAACCACAAACGTTTCGATGATAGTTCCTAGGTCAGCGGTACTGGCCCATGCCAACGGTGGCAAGGTGAGAATTCCACAGAGCGCACTCATGACGATCCACTGGTATCGCATGGGGTACCTCTTCGCGAGGGATGAAAAACGCTGGTGGCTCAATCACGAGAAAGAGCCGGATGATCAGCGCTCAATACGTCAGGAGTAATCCTACGCCTGACAGGAGCCGGAATCTACCTGAGGGCTGTTGTGGCGGTGACTGTAGAAACAAGAAGGCCCTGCTTCTCGATGAGAAGCAGGGCCTTCTTGTTAACGTATCAATGAGAACTAGTTACGCACGCCGCTCCAGATCTTGGCGGGATCAATGGCCTTATCGGGATTGAGCGTTCTGGCTTTCTCAAGAAGGACTTCCGTCGTTTCCGGATAGATCGGATCAGCGATACAGCAGTTATCAACCGGGCAGACAGCGGCGCACTGGGGCTCGTCGAAGTGTCCGACGCACTCGGTGCAGCGGTCGTGCGTAATGATATAAATACTATCGCCAACTCCCTGGCCGTCGCCCACATGATTGCCCTTCGCTTCCGCGTCGCTGCGAGTTTCAAAAATCGCCTCGTTCGGACATTCGGGCAAGCAGGCCCCACAGGAGATACATTCATCGGTAATCAGCAACGCCATGACCCTCGCCTCCTTCTCACTACAATAGAGACACACACGGTTGACAAGTCCGCCCCGCCACGACATAGTGCGTGCCGCGACGTGAAGGCCATTCTAGTCTGTCGCTCTTTTCCAAGTCAACAGAACGGCCCTTGTTCAGAAGGCCTAGATTCCCTATGTGAATGGGCCTTTGGGCCCACTGACTCACGATGAGTCGCGAGATGAAATATCTATGGCCACCATACCAATAAGCGATCGCGAGCAGAAAAAAAAGCGCATCATCACGCTCGTGCTCATGGCAATTTTCTTGATGAGCGCGTCGTTCTTTCTCATCGATCGGAAAGACGAGACGATCATTATCGTGTCGTTCCCGAACGGTCATGTGCTTGAGACGGAAGTTGCGGACACACCGGAGAAGCTGCTTTTTGGTCTTGCCTTTCGAGAGACGTTGCCAGCGAATAGCGGAATGCTTTATATCTTCGAGTCGACCGGACAGAACCATATTTGGACAAAGGCTTATCGGTTTCCAGTGGACATCATGTGGGTCGATGAGAGTCATCACATCGTGGGGCTCAGGGAAGATGTCGCTCCTTGCCTGGACGATGACTGTCCCAAGTTTAGTTCTTCTCCTGAAGTGGTCCGCTACGCGATTCAAGTAGAGGCAGGCTTCATCAAGCGCGAAGGGATTACTGTGGGACAGGAGTTGAAATATACACTTCGGATGTAATGCGCGCGAGGGTGGTGCGAAGCATGAAGAGAGGGATCGGTGTGGCATGCTAGAAGGGTTTCAGTCCGTTGCCCAGGTTGAAGAGCTCCCGCCCGGGCAGGCAAAGGTCGTGACGGTGAACAAGCGCGAGATTGCGCTCTTTAATATTGATGGGGCTTATTTTGCGATCCATAATTTGTGCCCCCATGAGGGCGGCCCCTTGTGTGAAGGGCGGGTCAAAGGCTTTGTCGTGGCCTGTCCCTGGCACGATCTGGCATTCGACGTTCGAAACGGACAGGGGACGGATGGCGGTGGGTATTGCGTGGGAAGTTATGACGTGCGGGTAGAGGGCTCGGAGATTTGTGTCGGGCCCCGGCGGAAAACATAATAAATAATACGTTGTGATCAGTAAATGATAAGGCGCGGGTTGCCGCGTACGTGACGATGAGTATGACCTCCGGTTCCGACCATGATGGCCTTAAATCCTCAGAGGGGGTAAAGGTCATTGAGACGACTCTTGAGCGTCCCCTCCAGATTCGTCTCTGGGAGGATAGGACGCGCGGGGAGCTCTGGGTTCCGACCTATGATTCGACGGGGCTGGCCCTGATGGCTGATGACTACCAGCGCATCGCGGGAAACAATGCGGTCGATAATGGGCAGCGGACGTTCGAATTTAAGGTGATGAAGCCGGGAACCCATCGGGTGTTGTTCGAAAAACGCATGGGGTGGAAGTTTACGGCTGAAGACCGGCGGGTCTTCGAGGTGACGGCTCCCGACTCTTCGTCTCGGAGGGGTGCGTAGCCGTGCCGGATGTCGCGTTCATCAATGGATCGTTTGTGCCGTTGGCCGAGGCAAAGATCTCGATCGACGATCGAGGCTTTCAGTTCGGCGACGGCGTCTATGAAGTGATCCGCACCTACAAGGGGCGTCCATTCGCACTCGAAGCCCATTGGGCACGACTCGAGCGTAGTGCTGCGGCGCTTGAATTGACGCAGCCCTATTCCCGCACCGAATGGACCCACTTTGTCTTAGAAGGGGTGAGGCGGGCAGCCTATCCTGAAGCCAAAATCTACATTCAGCTGAGCAGGGGCGCCGCTCCTCGCGATCATGTCTATCCGGCGCACATGGCACCCACGGTGGTGATGACGGTTCGCGAATTCCACCCTCTCGACAAGTCGGTGCCAGCCGCGGGTGTGGAGGCCATGACGATCGAGGACATTCGATGGGGGCGCTGCGATATCAAGAGCCTGAATTTGTTAGCGAATGTGCTTGCGCGTCAGCAGGCCAAGCAGGCTCACGTGTTCGAGGCCATTTTGGTCAAAGAGGGCTTAGTGACTGAGGGGGCGGTCAGCAACGTGATGGTGGTTCGGGGAGGAACGGTGATGACGGCTCCGGAAGGACCGCGTATTTTGTCCGGGGTCACGCGTGCCGTCGTGTTGGAGCTGGCTAGAAATGAGGGTCTGCCGATTCACGAGCGCGGTATCTCGCAAGCAGAGCTGTATGGTGCCGAGGAAGTGTTTCTCACCGGAACCACAGTCGAGGTTCTGGCCGTTGTCCGCGTGGATGGAAAATCCATTGGTGATGGACGGCCTGGTCCAGTCACGCAACGACTGGCCGCGGGCTTTACGAGGCTGGTCGGCTAGGCTCTTGCTTTGGCATAGGGGGCATGTTATGGTCTCGGCACTGGAAGTGGGCTCAGGCCCACTTTTTTGTTTGATCTCTAGAAATGATTGATTCCAAAGAAGCAGGGCGAGGGGTGTCGGTGAAGGAATCCCGACCAGTCGTCGATCGCATTAGCGAAGTGGTGTCGCCCATCCTGTGGGCCTTGGGGCTAGAATTAGTCGACGTCGTCTGTGTCGGGCAAGGCACGCGGTCAGTCGTTCGCGTGTACATCGATAAGGTGGGCGGCGTCACGGTAGAAGATTGTGGGCGTGCACATCTCGAGATCAGTCCGGCCTTGGATGTGGCTGATCCGTTTCCCCATACTTATACGTTAGAAGTCTCCTCGCCGGGTCTGGATCGGGCCTTCAGGCGGGTTCCGGATTATCGCCGGGCAGTGGGCAAGCAAGTGAGCGTCAAGCTCAAGCAGCCGATCGACGGACAGTGGCGTGTGGTCGGATTGTTGACGGAAGTGAGTGAGCAGGGCATTACGGTCGTGGTGAGCGATGCGCGCCCTGAGCGGACAGTCATTCTTGGGTTCGACTCGATTGCTGAAGCGCGACGCGTCGTCACGTTTTAGGGGTACGGGAGTCGATTACCGCGGTATGGACATATCGCTGCTTTTAGGAGGGTGGCTGCAGAGGCAGCTGCCGGAGAGTGAGCTATGAATCGAGAATTAATTTCGGTCATCGACGAACTTGGTCGGTCGAAGGGCATCGAGAAGAGCCGAGTAATCGGGGCGATTGAATCGGCCCTTCAAATGGCTGCGAAGAAACGTTTCGGGCAGGCTGAGAACATTCAGGTCGAGATCGACTCCAAGACCGGTGAAATCTCCGTCGTGTCGAAGAAGACCATTGTTGATGTGGTCGCCAATCCCAAAACAGAGGTCTCCCTACAGGAAGCCCGCCAGTTCGATAGCGAGGCAGAGGTCGGCGACGAGATCGGGTCGGTCATCGAGATGAGCGACTTGGGCCGGATCGCGGCGCAAACTGCCAAGCAAGTAATTTTCCAGAAGGTCCGTGAGGCCGAATGGGAAGCGGTTCAAAAGGAATATTCGACGCGGCAGGGCGACCTGGTCAACGGCATCATCCTCGGGATGGAGCGCCGGAACTACCTGGTGGATTTAGGTAAGACGGAGGCGGTGTTGCCGATTCAGGAGCAGATTCCGCGGGAAACCTATCGACGTGGCGATCGGGTAAAAGCCATGCTGCTGGAGGTCCGCCGAACGCCCAAGGATGTTCAGGTCATTTTGACGCGCAGTCACCCCCAGTTCGTGTCGAAGCTGTTCGAATTGGAAGTGCCTGAAGTCCTTGAGAAGATCGTCGAGATCAAGTCGATTGTGCGGGAACCTGGCGATCGGACGAAGATTGCCGTGACATCTCGCGAGAAAGCCGTCGATCCGGTTGGAGCCTGTGTGGGAATCAAGGGGTCGCGGGTTCAAGCCGTCGTCCGCGAGCTGCGCGGAGAAAAAATCGACATCATTACCTGGACCTCCGATCCGCGTGTGTTCATCGCCGAGGCGTTGAATCCGGCAAGTATTGAGAAGGTCGGCGTCGATGAGGAAAAGAAGTCGGCGCTGGTCGTCGTGGCGGATTCTCAGCTGTCGCTCGCAATCGGAAAGAATGGCCAGAACGTGCGATTGGCAGCCCGCCTGACCGGCTGGAAGATCGATATTATCAGCGCGACGGAGTACGAAAAAGAAAAGGCCGAGCGGGATAACGATATCAAGGCGGCATTGGCAGAGGAAACCGAGGCGCTGCATCAGCAACAAGAAGCCAGGGAACAGGAATTACAAGCTCGGGCAGAGTCGGAGTCGGATGCCGGGTAAAGAAGAACAGGTGTCAAATCCTCATGCGCGTTTACGAATTGGCTAAGCAGCTCGGGATGGAAAACCGTGAACTCATTCCTGAATTGAAGCGGATGGGTGTCGCCGTCGCTTCGCACAGTAGTGCGTTGGAGGACGACGTGGTGCAGAAAGCGATGGAGAAGCTCGGTTCGAAAGTCAAAACCGCCGCGAAAGCAACAGGCAAAGAAG
>VFKF01000367.1 GCA_009885705.1 Nitrospira sp.
TGAGGTGAGTGTCTCCACGAAATTCAGGGTCTACCTGGAAGTACGGTTCCTTATTGACGACAGGAGTTTTGACGTTGTCCCGGTCTTCCAATAAGAACAAGTAACCAAGAAATGGGGGAGGGGCCTGACCGAAGCGGCCTTCTCGGAAGGCCGTCCAAATGTCCTTGGCACTGCCCACCGCTTCTTCTGAACGGTTGTTCACATTATTGCCGATCGACTTGCCTGCTTGGGATTTAAACTCCATCGCCAAGACCAACGCGCCGTTGGAGACGACAATGAGATCCCACTTTTTTGTGGCTCTGAAATAACCCGGTAGCTCAAGCGCGGTTCTTGTGCGGACATCGACCTTCTTCAGTCCGGCTTCGCACAGGATGTCAGAAACTAAGACCTCCAGGGTACCCATCTGGGTTCCTCCTGTGACCTCGCCTCGTGTCCCGGCATCGATTTTCCCTGACTTGACCTGCTTCTCTTTATTTTTCCTTCGGGCGTTCCAGTAGCTTTGGACGGCGGCTTGCAATCTCTTGTCAATGTTCAAGCGCTGCCTCCATCGTGCGAGCATTAATTCCATATAGAGCCAATGCCACTTGGGTTGCACGGGGTTTGTCACGATGGCGAAAGGCGTCTTTCAGTTCATGGGACTGCATCTTGGACAAGGTCTTCGGGGCGGGGACACGAATCCTGCGCAGATACTGTGCCTGGAAACGTAGATAGCCGCCCCGCATGCGGACTCCATAGGATTCGATGAAGAACTGTCCGACCGTCGACATCAGAAGACCTCCGAGTACTTCGAGGTCCCACTCATCCGACTGAATGAAATATAGATTGTGATGTGGATAGGTTTCGCCCCGATCCAAGACCGGCTCCAGCCGGTTCTTAATATCCGGGATATAGAGTTTGTGTGTGTCGGTGAGGAGATGGTTGACGCGGTCGATCGTCTTATACCACTTGCCGACACTCTTCTCCGCTGTGTGGCGCTTCTTCAGGGCCGCCGCATGGTGCTCGTAGTAGGCTTGCAACTTCGGATAGGCTTTCAGATTGACCAGCCCCTCGTGGCTCCAAGGATTCACTAGATAGTGCCCGGACCATCGAACCGTTCCGTCCGCGAGGTCTTTCGCAAGGGCGAGTTTGAGGAGGCGGGAAGGTTCCACAAGATCTGCATCGGTCGTGATGTAGACACGATCGTTTCCAGTAGCGACGCCAATTCCCACCTTGGCATTCATCTCGAGGGGAGGAAACTGATCTTCCAGCCGTCTGAGGAGCGCCAGCTGTTCTGGCGAATGGCAGGGCCAGGGGTCAGCTCCTTTGAACCATGTTTTCACCACGGCCCGATGGATACCTTGAGGCAGTATGTCCAGGCCGTTCGTCTGAAGTGTCTTTGCCAATTGTCGTGGCTGAATATTCTCAGCGTCCTGATCGGCACGTGCCACAACGGTCGTCTGTTGTTTGTTGTGCCGAATCACCGTAATCGCCGGATAGGCGTCTACTTCATCGTCGAAGGCGTTGGCGTGGTGCATGCTCAGGAGCAATTCAACGCTGTACGTCGAGCTAATCAGCTGCCGCAGCTCTGCCCCATATTGGTTGCGCATCCATCGATCAGCGCAGATAAAGGCGCATACACCGCCGGGCTTTAGCTGTCGAAGCGCGGCTTCGAAAAAGGCCACGTAGAGATCGGCTCTACCGCGCATCGTCGGATACGCATTGCGATAGACCGAGGCCGTTTCTTCCGGAATATCCTCAAGGCGGATATAGGGAGGGTTTCCGATAATGAAATCGGCCTGTCTCGTGTCGGGATTGAGAAGGTAGTCCTGGTTTAGCACCCACGCGTCAGCCAAGCGTTTGGCTAGCGGTCGTTTGGCTCCACGAGTCATTAGGACATTTTGGGCAACAGCGCGCGCACGAACAGCGCTCTCCTCATTCAGCTCGTAGGCAATTAAAGAGTCTTGGCATTCTGATAACGGTCGACCGAGATTTTTGCACGACTCCACCAGGCGTTCGATCATGGGGCCGAGAAATGCGCCATCACCAGCCGCTGGTTCGACCGCTAGGGCATCCACCAGGTTTTTATCCGAGCAGTAGCCGCTGAGATCCAGAAGCAGTTCAACGACCCAACGTTTCGTGTACACGACGCCTTTGGGCTCGATTACATTGGAAGGCAAGGGACGGCGGAGAGGTGCAATCAGCTGGAGCTGAATGCCTCGCGTTGCGGTTGATGGGTTTATCTGGTTGTCTGCCACTAGGGCCTCGAACTCTCCGGTGAGGTCTAGGGTGAAAGGAGCGGCTGATACTAACTTGTCTGCGCTTTTCGATCAAGATTCAAACACTAGCAGCGATAGCTCCTTTGTGTGCGACGCTCAACCGGGAGATTGAAACCATTATCCGCGTGCAGGATTGCATGGTTGCTTACTGCCTCGCGAGAATCCTTTCAAGTTGATCATCTGTCTGAGACTGGTTGATCCTGAGCGGCATTTCCCATACGCATTAAATATGAATCGTCGCCGAATTGAAGCGCGAAATGTGCGAGATACGCCGGATGAGCGAGATGGGCCACAAGGGAGAGACCGGGGTCACCATTGCGCGCTTCGAACGAGGCCCTTCCGATTCTCCACACTTTCCTTTAGAGGAGTGGCCAGGCTGCCCTTTACTGCGCGCATCGGACGAGCACATTCTTATCGTGCGCGTTCTGCGTGCAAGAAGGGCACCTGGCCGCTCCTTTCCCATCCCTTCCAAGCTTGCTCATTCTTTCTTGAGGGATGGGGGCTGAATGATCTTCCACTGCGCGCGTTCAACGAGGGGAGTCCGCGACCGCGCGTTGCGCGAGCACAGAAGATCGTCTAGCTTGCCTCCTCCCGCGTGATCTGGCCCCACTTGTTTCCCAAAGGGTAGCCTGGTTGATCCTCGATTGCGCGCGTCGAACGAGCACATTCCGATCGTGCGCGTTCCGCGAGCAGGAGGACGACCAGGCTGCCCACTCCTCCCTCCGTTGACGGCGCAACGCCTGCCTCCCTATGATGCGGGTTCTATGCAACGAGACGAATCAGGTCAGGTTAGTCCGACTGCCATCGCGGTCGTCATCGGCCTCGTCATTACTTGTGTCTGGGTCTGGAAGCGGTTGGCGCTGGAGACTCAGGAGTATGTGATCGATCAAGCCATCCCCATGGCGTTCGCCGGGTTGGTGGTTTCGGCAGCCCTCTGGATGGTGGTTCGATCGATCAACCGGCGAAGAGTGAAACGGCGCGATCGGGCGACGCTCTTGGCCTTGTTCGAGAAGGCGAAGGGACGGGAGAAGAAGCTGGAGATCGCCTTTGCTTTGATTGAAGTGAACGAGTATCGCGCCAAAGGCTTGGAGTCCGTCACGCCTGCGTTACGTGAACTTTTTGCGACGACCCTGCAGCGGGCGCTGGATGACAAGCAGCATCGGATTCGCGGGATGGCGGCCAGCCACCTTGGTGTGTTGAACGACATGACCGTCGTCCCCCTGTTACTCAAGGCACTGGAAGATGACCATGCCTATGTCCGCTCAAGTGCGGCGCTGGGGTTAGGCCGGTTGCGTGCGCGTGAGGCGGAGAAAATATTGACGACGATGATGAAAGAGGATTGGGATCAAACGGTCCGGAGCCGATCGAAGGAGGCCCTGGAGCGGATCAAGTAGGCGGAAGGCTGAAGACTGAAGGCTGAAGTGGTTAGGACTTTCGTCCTTCGACCTTCGGTCTTCAGCCTTTAGCCTTCAGTCTGCTTCGCCTATCCATCAACCCATTCAATACAAGCGATCTCCGGCGTGCAATTCCATCGCAAGGGAAGAAACGACCATCCAAGCCCGCGATTGATATAGAGCCGTCGTCCAGGCGTTCCATGATGTCCCTCGATCCGTCCATTGCATCCAGGCGGGAGCCAGAAGGTTGGGATGCCGGGGATGCGCCATTGGCCTCCATGGCTATGTCCGCAGAGGATCAGATCGACGGCATGGTGGTCTTCCAGTTGATCGAGGATGTTCGGGGCATGGGCCAGCAACAGCGTGTAACGGTTCTGTGCGCTCGGTGGCAGACAGCTCAAGTCGGCCCGATGCAATGACGGATCGTCGACGCCGACGATGGCGATCTCGCCACCCTCTATCGGGATGTAGGTGGTCTGATTGATCAAGAGGGTGATCTTGTGGCGGTCCGCGAGTTCGGCATAGTGATCGATCGGCACGCCACTGTAGTGGTCATGGTTGCCTAAGGTGATGTAAACGGGGGCAATCTCACGCAAGCCGGCGAGAAATCGAAACACATGCGGCAGCCCTTCCGGCACGTTGAGCAGGTCGCCGGTGATGAAGATCCAGTCTGGTTTGAGTTCGCCGATGGTGGCGACGATGTCGTCGTGTCGTGGCTGATAGCGATCGAGATGGAGATCGCTCAGATGGATTGCCCGTTTGCCGGCCAA
>VFKF01000359.1 GCA_009885705.1 Nitrospira sp.
CACTATTCGTCTCTCCAGGTTCGGTTGCTCAATAATGTCATCGAAGTGGACTTGGCTAGAGCTTCGCCGATTCCTGCTGAAAAACGGCTCGCTCAAACCGAGGATGGGTGTGCTCAACTCAAGCAGATGCATCAGGCGTTGTTCGCTGTGGGCCAAGATATCTTGAAGAAACACCTCGAAGACATACTCGGCGACAAGATCTTTGAGATTGTCGCCGACTTGGAACCACTTTCTGGAAGAAATACAATCGTTATCAAGCTCAATGAAGCGCTTGAGTACTCAGCTTGATTGCTTTTGGTGACCGCGGAGAAAGTCGTCGAGTTGCGGGATCAAGAACCCCCATCAGGACAATACGATCATCCCGCTCGAACTCACCGGGCAGGAGAAGCAGGATCTGGTCGCCCTGCTTCGGTCGCTGAATGGTGAAGGGTGGCAACAAATCGCCGCGCCACAATCCTTCCCCAAGTAGCGGTGCGATGCGCTTGGCAAAAAGTACGAGCCCTCCTCGACGATCTGTCGGGGAGGGCTTCGGCTTGACTGTCGCCCGGGCTCGGGACTAGCCTGTTACATCCTTTCTGCCTCAGGCCGACTCTAGTTGTGTCCCGTTTCTACCGAAGGAGTCATATGGCCTCTCATTCTCGGACCGACCCCGCTTCTCCCCCACCAATCCTGGCAGAACAGCAGCGCCTCGAAGAGGACGCCAAGCGGCAGCGCCATTGGAAACGATGGGGCCCCTATTTGAGCGAACGAGCCTGGGGCACTGTGCGTGAGGACTATAGTCCTCACGGAACGTCCTGGGAGGCGTTCCCGCACGATCATGCGAGATCCCGTGCCTACCGCTGGAATGAGGACGGCCTCGCCGGCATCTGCGATCGCCACCAACTCATCTGCTTTGCCGTTGCCCTGTGGAACGGACGCGATCCTATTTTGAAGGAGCGCATGTTTGGTCTTACCGGCAACGAAGGCAATCACGGCGAGGATGTGAAGGAGTGCTACTTCTATTTGGACTCCACGCCGACGCATTCCTACATGAAGTTTCTCTATAAATACCCTCAGGCGGAGTTCCCCTATAGTCGGCTCGTCGAGGAGAATCGACGTCGGGGACGTCAAGAACCGGAGTTCGAATTGATCGACAGCGGGGTCTTCGACGACAACCGCTACTTCGACGTCTTTGTGGAATATGCCAAGGCGTCGCCGGAAGATCTGTGCATCCGTATACAGGTTGTGAATCGGGGCTCCGAGCAGGCCGAACTCACGCTGCTTCCGACCATCTGGTTCCGAAACACCTGGTCATGGGGATCGGACATTCGCCGCCCCCGTTTCAAGCAAGGTGAGCCGGTAGACCGGTTGAGCGTGATCGAGACGCAGCACGAGTATTATGGCCTGCGCCGGTTACTCTGCGAAGGCGAGCCGACTCTGCTTTTCACGGAAAATGACACCAATACCCGCCGTCTCTATGGCGATCAGGAGGGCGCCCGGTATGTGAAGGACAGCTTTCACGACTATGTCGTGCGGGGTGAGAAGGATGCGGTGAATCCGGATCACCTCGGCACCAAGGCCGCGGCCCAGTATGTGCTCACACTGGCGCCCGGCGAGGCCAAGACCGTTCGCTTGCGACTGACCAACGAGGCACAGAGCCCTGGCTTTGCGAAGCAAGACTTCGACCGCGTGGTTGCGACTCGTCTCAAGGAAGCGGACGAGTTCTATGACCGTCTTGCCCCGAGCAATCTGTCGGAAGACGCGCGCCTGGTGCAGCGGCAGGCGTTTGCCGGAATGCTCTGGAGCAAACAATTCTATCACTACGATGTGAACCGATGGCTCAAGGGCGATCCGACGGGAGAAGACCCGCCGCGAGAGCGGCTCCATGGCCGCAACTCTGACTGGACACACCTCTATAACGCCGATGTCATTTCAATGCCGGACAAGTGGGAGTACCCCTGGTATGCGGCTTGGGATCTCGCGTTTCACTGTATTCCGCTCGCACTCGTCGATCCGACGTTCGCCAAGGAACAGCTCGTCCTGATGTTGCGTGAGTGGTACATGCATCCCAACGGTCAGATGCCTGCCTATGAATGGGCGTTCGGCGACGTGAATCCCCCGGTCCATGCCTGGGCGGCCTGGCGCATCTATAAGATCGACAAGAAACGTACAGGCGTCGGCGACCGGCGATTCCTGGAGCGGGTCTTCCACAAATTGTTGCTGAATTTCACCTGGTGGGTGAACCGAAAAGACGCAGACGGCAAGAACATTTTTCAGGGAGGCTTTCTCGGCCTCGACAACATCGGAGTCTTCGACCGGAGCGCGCCGCTGCCGACCGGCGGCCACATCGAACAGTCGGATGCCACCAGTTGGATGGGCATGTATTGCCTCAATATGCTCACGATCGCGTTGGAACTTGCCCGAGACAATCGGGCCTACGAAGACGTGGCCAGCAAGTTTTTCGAACATTTTGTTTATATCTGCCGCGCCATGAACAATATCGGCGGCGAAAAGATCGAGTTGTGGGATCGCGAGGATGGGTTCTTCTACGATGTGCTGCATCTGCCGAACGGGGAAACCACGCATATGAAGGTCCGTTCGATGGTCGGTCTGATTCCTCTATTTGCGGTCGAGACGCTGGATTCCGAACTCATCGATAGCCTGCCGAGGTTCAAGCATCGGATGCAGTGGTTCATCGAGAACCGCCCCGATTTTGCGCAACACCTAGAAACGCAGTCCTACGACGGCGGTGTGCGTCGCTTTCTCTCGCTCGTCAGCCGCGATCGGTTGAAATCCGTGTTGGGGTATCTGCTGGACGAAGAGGAGTTTCTGTCTCCGTACGGCATCCGCGCCCTCTCGCGTTATCACAAAGATCATCCCTATGTGGTGTCGGTTATGGGGCATGAGCATCGCGTGGACTATGAGCCGGCGGAATCGGGGACTGGCTTGTTCGGGGGCAACTCGAATTGGCGCGGGCCGATCTGGTTTCCGGTCAACTATCTTCTGATCGAGTCGCTGCAAAAATTCCACTACTTTCTCGGCGACCAATATCGTGTGGAATGTCCGACCGGATCGGGCCGGCAGTCCACGCTGTGGCAAGTGGCGGCTGAGATCTCACGCAGGCTGACGCATATTTTCCTCAAGAATGCCGAAGGGAAACGCCCGGTGTTCGGCGGCACAAAGACCTTTCAAGCCGATCCGCATTGGCGCGACCATGTGCTGTTCTATGAATATTTCCACGGAGACAATGGAGCAGGGATTGGGGCGAGCCATCAGACGGGATGGACGGGATTGGTGGCGAAGCTGATTCAGCAATCCGGAGAATAGGGGAGCCTATGGCAAATGGCTGATAGCGTATAGCAAGAAATTCTTGCCATCGGCCATTGGCTATACGCTCCGAATGAGAGAGAAGCCATGAAGGTTGACGCAGACACATGCCAAGATTTAGGCCGCGCCCTGAGCCTTGAGTGGCTTGAAACGAACGGGCGCGGGGGATTCGCCTCCGGCACAGTTGCGGGGGCGAACACGCGGCGTTATCACGCATTGCTGCTTGTCGCACGCAAGCCGCCGAGCGAGCGGTTTGTCCTGGTCAATCATCTCGAAGAATGGGTGGAGGTCAACGGTCAGGCGATCCCCCTCTCCACCAACTGCTATCCGGGCGCCGTCTATCCGGAAGGATACAAATCTTGTTGCTGTTTCACCGCCGATCCCTGGCCGACCTGGACCTATGATTGTGCCGGGGCTTCAATCCAACGAGAAATTCTCTGCGTCCAAGGTCGCGATCTCGTCATCGTTCGGTGGCGCCTGCTGAAGAAAACGAAAGGTTCCGTCACCCTCCGCGTCCGTCCGATGCTGAGCGGGCGCGACTACCATTCCATCCATCATGAAAACTCAGGACTGGACAGTAGCCTCACGGACGGCGAACAGATGGTGGTGTGGCATCCCTATCATGATCTTCCGGCGGTGCATGCGTTCCATACCGGAATGTACCGACATGAGCCCAGTTGGTTTCGACAGGTCCAATTCAGCATCGACCGACAACGAGGGCTCGATCACGCAGAGGATTGGTGGTCGCCAGGCGAGTTGACGTATCAGCTCAAGGCCGGAGAGCCCTCGACCTTGGTGTTTACCACTGAATCCATTGAATCGCTCGATGTCGCGGCCCTCATCGAAGCCGAACAGGAGCACCGCGCACATATTCAACAATCAGCCCCCAGCAGTGATCCATTGGCTCATCGGCTTTGGCTGGCTGCGGATCATTATCTGTCACAAAGGGGGAGCGGGCAGACGGTCATTGCCGGGTATCCTTGGTTTGCCGATTGGGGGCGAGACACGTTCATTGCGTTGCCGGGTCTTTGTCTTGCCACTGGACGAACTGATGTGGCGTGGCAAGTGATCGAGTCCTTCTCTGCGCATGTCTCGGAAGGCATGGTGCCCAATCGGTTTCCGGACGTCGGTGAGCAGCCAGAATACAACACAATCGATGCCTCTCTATGGTTTATCCATGCGATCGATCGCTATCTTGCGGCCTTGGACGATGACGCTCGTGTCCGTGCGACGGCCTGGCCCGCGGTGAAAGAGATTCTTGACGGTTACCGACGGGGTACGCGCTACGGAATCAGGATGGACAAGGATGGATTGATTACAGGTGGAGTTCCCGGTGCGCAACTGACCTGGATGGACGCGAAGGTCGGTGACTGGGTCGTCACGCCGCGTCATGGGAAACCGGTCGAGATCCAAGCCTTATG
>VFKF01000446.1 GCA_009885705.1 Nitrospira sp.
CTCCAAAAACATCTGGATGAAACCAGACAGGCAATCGCCGAGTAGCGTATCTCGAAGAGACCGTGGCTCGTGAAACGTGAACCATAGTTACGAACGGGGAGATACGAGGAACGAACGACACTGGAGAAGTGCACGTTCTGCGAGTAAGAAAGACCCTCTGGCCGCTCACGACCCCATCCTTCTGAAAACCGCGTTCAGAGCTACCGCTCATAGTCCTGGTGACTACCAACCCAGAACCATGTGACGGTGTCCCCGTCTACGACTCCCAATGCACGATAGCCGAGCGTGATGCGGACCGACCACACGCGCTCTTCTTGATTGACGCACTTAAAGTGGAGGGAAGGATGAACGGGAGATTGTTTCCAGAGGGAGAACGCCTTGCGCGCAGACTGACGAATGTGATCAGGGAGGCGATAATACGCTTCCCAAAAGCTGGGTAGCGTGTGGGAGGTCAAAGCTTATCAAAATCCATTGGAGTGGCATTCCCTGCGGCCACCTCCGCTCGGGCCTTGCGCGCAGCTGCTGCCAAAAAATTCTGACTCCGGCCAAACAGCTCGTCCCATTGCTCGTCATCGCTCGCCTCGACCACAAGTTGACGCAAGGCTTCAAGAACCTGTACCTGCGCCTCTTCCGGCAATCGCTCAAGCAACTTCATCGCTGTCTCTGTGGTCTGACTCATGGGCATTCTCCCTCTTCAGCTTCTTTACCAGAGGCCCGTGAAAACCTCTAGCAGAATGCTCAAAAAGCCCGTTCAGCAAGGCCGCAACGATCGACCGTTCCCTTAGGGGTGGCTGGGATGATCCCAACTGCGCGCGTCCAACGAGGGGAGTCCGCGACCGCGCGTTGCGCGAGCAAAGGGATCGTCCCAACCACCCCGCTCTCTTTTTCAGCATCCTGACTAGCGCAAGGTTACGATCGTCACCCCATCCCCGCCTTCCGCTCGATCGCCTGGGCGAGTACCGGCAACGTATGGAGAGTCTTTCAAGTAGTCTCGCAAGGACGCTTTCAGCTTCCCTGTGCCGTGGCCATGAATGATGCGGAGAAACGGCACAGCCGCCATCGTCGCGCGATCCAGCGCCGCAACCACCTGGTCCAACGCCTCGTCCGCCGCCCGTCCGCGCACATCCACGACCGTCTGTTCATCCAGCCCCAGCCCGCCTCCTGGCTGGAACCGGCGTGGGGTCGATGGTGCTGACGCCGACTTCGACTGTGCCGCTTGCCCTCGTGCGAGTCCCACGAGATTCGCCACAGTGGCCAGCAGTTCCCCTGCTCCCACCTTCACCCTCACGCGTTTCTTTCCCTGCGTTGTTTCGAGAAGTGTGCCGGTCATGCCGAGCCCACTGATCTCCACCTGATCTCCCACCCCCAACTGCTCAAGGGGGATCGGGGTGCCAGCCGGAGCCAACTCGGCTCTTGTCTGCGCCTCCAGCTCGAACAATCGTTGCTTCGCGGCTTTCGCTTTGATCAGCTTCTGCTCACCCTTGACTGTATCGACCGTGGCCTGCACTTCCGCCCGCGCGCGGCTGAACTGTTCACTGAGTTTTCGCTTGAGGCCCCTCTGTGCTTCCTTTTCGCTCTCTTCCAAGTGAGCCAACTGTGCCTTCGCTCGTTGTTCCGCCTGCTCCGCTTCACGTCTGGCCTCGACCGCACGGGCGAGGTCATCGGACAACTGCCGCTGCGTCGCTTGCAGATCGTGCAGCATCGTTTCCATGGCCCGCTCATCTTTATGAAGCTTCAGTCTCGCCTCATCCAGCAAGGCCCGGTCCATCCCCAACCGGCCGGCAATCTCCAGCGCAGACGATCCCCCCGGCACCCCCATGAAGAGCCGATAGGTGGGTGAGAGCGTCGCGACGTCAAACTCGACGCTGGCGTTCGCAAAGCCCGGCACTATGTGGGCCAGGGTCTTCAGCGATCCGTAGTGGGTGGTCGCAACGACTTTCATGCCCAACGTGGCCAGTCGGCAGAGCAAGGCTTCGGCCAGGGCCGCGCCTTCTGTCGGATCGGTCGAGGTGACTGGTTCATCGAGGAGGACCAACCATTGCCGAGGTTCGGACTCTCCGTCGCCGCTGCGCTGACGGTCTGCCTCATCGAGCAATTGAATCATTTGGATCATGTGCGCGGAAAAGCTGGACAGGTCGCGGGCCAGATCCTGGGCGTCGCCGATATCGGCATAGACATCGGGAAAGAACGCCATCTCGGATTCCGCGTCACAGGGCAGGTGCAATCCGGCCCGGACCATCAAGGCAAAGAGCCCGACGATCTTGAGGGTCACGGTCTTCCCGCCCGTATTGGGACCGGATATGACGAGCACGTGAATCGATTCATCCAAGAGAATATCGTTGGCAACCACCTGCTCTTTCGACAACACGAGTAAGGGATGCCTGGCACGCAGCAGCCGCACACGCCCTTCTGCGTTGAGCCCGACTGGATGAGCCTTCAGTTGGCGACCAAATAATGCCCGCGCCGAAATACCGTCAAGCCCGGCCAGCGTATCAAGCCCCGCC
>VFKF01000064.1 GCA_009885705.1 Nitrospira sp.
AGCCGTTCATGTTGTCAGAACATGTTTAATCGATTTTTTCATTTTCACTCCCGCCGATAATCGTAACAGCTCCTCAAGAAACCCAGGATAGCATTGCGCTAACATCTCCAGTCTGCACCACGTCAACACTCAATCTAACCGACAACCACTTAACTTATAGACTGACGAGACATTGCATGAGCTGGCTACTATTCTTTCCTAACTACAGGGAGAACATAAATCACTTCTATCATGAGCGGTAACTAGCCAAACTGCTTTCCCCCTCCTCAGGCCAAAAGAGGATACGCACACAGTTTGTACCGTCAAAAAGTTACATACTCTCGCCTAGTTCCAATAGTACGGCTCGTACATAAATTAAATATAGTTAATTAATTTCAATCTATTGTAGATTATAGTGAATCTTTAAAATTACGTGTTCAAGTCCTTGCGGCAGGCCACCTTCCCCACCTACACCCACCTTCGCAGCCCTCACCAAAAACCCTACCGCCCGGAGACCTCAAGTCTTTGTTTTACTGAACTGATTTGAAGCTGAGACGCCACCAAACTCACAGATGCGAACTGGGGCACTGCTCTTGCTCAACCTCCCCCACTGGCAATGCATACCCGAATCAGACCTACCATGGTCGGGACAGCTGCCTCTCATTGGGCCTGCATAAAATCCGCTTCGATGGACACATGTAGTGGCGGATAGTGAAATACGGAGGATCTAGACCATGCGCCAAGCGATACACCGACCATTACATCTGACGCTCATGATGCTATTTGGCGTTGTAGCCACCCCGCTACTATTTCATCCCATGTCCTCCGCCTCCGCCCAGCAGCTGACAGGCCAACCCAGCCAGGAAACCAGCAGGACAGGCATTCAAAGCCGGCGACTCGATAACATTACCCCCGCACCAATGAGATCCGTGGAAAAGAAGGACGCGCAGGCCGCAGCTCGTAAACCGCACCGACTGATTCGAAAGCCTGACAGCAATCCCATTGCGACCGTCGAGCCTTCCCCGTCCCCCTCCCTACCCACAACTTCATCGACACCACAAAACGACAACCCAACTTCTCAACCCAAAGAACCCTCAACACTCAGCAGAAGCGTCGGGGCAGCCATGCCTTTTGCGGCCATGAGCGCCGCGACGGCACCAAACATCGGATCTATGGCAGCTGGCACAGCGTCGGCCGGATCCCTGCCACTGGCCGCTGCGAGCACGGCTAACCCGGGCGACTCAGGCCCCAGAAGTTCCGGTGGGCGAACGATGCGCAGATTGGCCGCGGAAATGCCGAGGCTGGCTCAATTGATCGCACC
>VFKF01000554.1 GCA_009885705.1 Nitrospira sp.
ACCGGGAACAAAGCGCAATCGTTACCACTTATCCGAGGCTCTGCCGGTTGCATCTTCACCGCGCATACTATTGAGGATCTGAGACTGCATTTCGCTCAATTCCTTCACGGCTGGCTCGGATGAACCTTTCAGTGCGCCCGCTTCGAGCTTCTGCCTCGGTGCGGTCCGCTTGAATAATTCTTCGTCCAACGCCTCACGCGAGGTGTCCATGTCGTTGAGGATGGCGGTCAGCCGCTGCAGACCGAACAGGTTCCTGGTGATTTCAGAATGCATGGCGTTGGAGCTGGCGCCGAAGACGAGCGAGGTCCAGAATTTGACTTCGCTTTCCTCGGCCAGGCTGCCCCAGACCATCAAGGTCAATTTGTCGATCAGCGCGGATTCGGTTTTCTCCAATCCGTCGTAGGTCGAGAGCGAACGTTCAATCGGTTGCTCGGCCAGCACGGTGAAGGTTTCTTTCCATAAGTCCAACGGCGACGTGGTGGCGGCTGCGTCAGGCGCACTGGCTCGTAACGCCATCTGGATCGCTTGCAGATATTGCGTGAGGTACTTCACTTTGCGGGCGGCAAGGCTGCCGGCCGGGATGCCCCATACATGGCCGATTTCGTGGTCCTGCAGCGGCGCATAGATGGCGGTCTGCCGCTCGCGTTCCGCCAGGTTGAGCCGCTTGTGATATTTCTCGGCCATGCGGAGCTGGGTTTGGTATTCGATGCTCAGCCGCTGCCGCTGATAGTCTTCGGCCGTGATCTCATCGGTGTCCCACCGTTGCTCCAGCTGGCGGATTGCGGGCCTGGGCAGCACGGTTCTGGCGGAGGCTTGCAAGGCGTCGAGCGTTTCGCCGGAAACGGCGAACCGCTCGGCCAGGATGGCGCGGGCGCGGGCGGCGAGGTCTTCACGGAGGCGCGCGAGTCGTCCGAGAGACTCGCATTGCAGCCAGGTTCGCTCTCGCTTGAGCCGCACCTGCCGGCGGTATTGGTCTCGCCGATCCGTCACAGCCTTAATGGCTTCTTTCGTCATGCCGTTCGTGCGCTTGGTGCCGGAGACGTTGCGGGGATCCGGTTGGTCAGCCACCATGTAGAGGATTTCTTCGTCCGTCACATCGAAGTACTGGAGCATGATCAGGCGGAGCATGATCCGGCCTTGCATCGGCATGGCATCGATGACGGATCGAATGATATCAGCGGTCAGAAGGGAAGCTGGTGCAGCGGTGGTGGTCATTGGAGCCCCTATGCGGTTCCGGAATGGCGCGATTCCAGATAGAGGGCGACGTATTCGCGAATCTCTTGAATGGTCCCGCTGACGAACATGTCCCGTGGGATTTCCACGCGCGTGAGGGTAGCCGGGTCCACCCCGCGTTCAATCGCGTAGTCTTCGTCGATATATAAGCTCAACGATCCGTCGGGAAAGCGGATTGCGTACAGTGCGTTATTGTCAGCCATGGTCAATGCCGAGGCGTCCGGTTGTGAATGAGCGCCCCTCACGGGTTAGAGGTATCATATGGGAGATTGGGCTGTCAAAGCGGCAAATCCATCGCAGAATGCTGAAACAGCTCGTCAGCGTCGTTCTCGCCTCGAACGCATCCTCAACGTACCCTTGAGGGTACGCCTCCGGTGCGTTCGTCGGCTGCGGCCTTGCTGGACGAACTGTTTGAGCATTCTGTCTGGATGTCCCCTCTCTTGTCTAAGCGTGGAGAAGGTCTCTGAAGAAAACAGGGCCTTCGGTCGTGAGACCGAAGGCCCTGTGGACTGTTCTCTTAGGACATGGCCTTAGCCGCCGAGCGTGTCGAGTGTTTCCTTAGGGTCTTGCGAATGCAGGTGAAGATCGGCGTATCGCGCAATGTGTAGCGTGAGCCTTCGGTTTCGCGGAGTGCCATCACGAGGTCCAGGAAGTCTTCCGGCTTATCGCTTTCAAAGGCCACCACCCATTCCTGGTCGTCCAATCCGAACGAGTAGGTGGTGTTCAGCTTCACGGAGGGGAAGCGATG
>VFKF01000153.1 GCA_009885705.1 Nitrospira sp.
CGCAGAGAGGGCGCATGCGCCCATCGCAAACGGCAGAGCAATGAATCCGAGGACCAACTTCCAATACATAGGAGATATGTATCATTCCTTCACGTTCATTCGCTACTAGGAAGAAGCATTCGTTCGTGAACGTGTGGCCAGGTGCCTGATGTGATGACGTGATAATCTATTCCGGGCAATCGATGAGATATCGTGGCATTGCGGGCGGGTCGGTGGCGATCTGTTGGGTGTGGCAGGGAGGAATATCTTCTTGCAATCGCCTCAGGAGCCTGAGGACCTTCATGCTGGGTGGCACCTCGCAGACCCAGAGGTGACCGCCGGACTCCAGTTCGTCCATGTGTCGTTGCACGCGAAAGTCTGGATGCTCCATGAAATAGGCGGACAAAAATCCACCGATCGCCTGGACCACCCAAGGGTGTGCCGTCACATACCGGTAACTGACTCGTAATTCAACCACTTCTCCTGCAGTCTGTTCATCCATCCGGTCAGTATAACGGGTTGGAACGGCAAAACCCTAGCGTTTCTTCAGCTGGCAAAGCCTCTACTTGACCCGTCCCGCGCCT
Organism: Nitrospira sp.; assembly: GCA_009885705.1. GTDB lineage: Bacteria > Nitrospirota > Nitrospiria > Nitrospirales > Nitrospiraceae > Palsa-1315. The sequence goes on from VFKF01000153.1 coordinate 564, forward strand.
GCATGTAGGGTCCCGCGATGGGTTCATTCGAAACGATGGACTGTCGGCACGAATCAGACACAACACCATGATTGGAACACGATGAAAATTGCCATTATTGGGGGTGGACCGGCTGGGCTTATGGCGGCTGAGGTGGCACGTGCGGCAGGGGCAGAGGTCGATCTCTATGACGCCATGGCGTCGGTCGGTCGGAAATTTCTCCTGGCTGGAAAAGGTGGCCTGAATCTCACGCATTCGGAGCCTTCTGAGAAATTTCTCTCACGGTATGGTGCACGCCGAGCCCAGGTCGAGCCCCTGCTCGCATCGTTCGGGCCTGACGCGTTGCAGACATGGGTTCGTGGTCTCGGCATCGAAACATTTGTGGGCTCTTCGGGGCGGGTGTTCCCAAAGGATTTAAAGGCCGCGCCGTTGCTGCGCGCATGGCTTCGCCGGTTGCGCCAGGCGGGTGTGCGATTCCATATGCGTCATCGGTGGTCCGGCTGGGATGCGCAGGGGGCTCTCTGCTTCGTCACACCAGAGGGAAACCGTTCTATTCAAGCCGATGCCGTGGTCTTCGCACTTGGCGGCGGCAGTTGGCCGAAGCTTGGCTCTGATGCGTCGTGGGTACCCTTGCTGGCAGGACGAGGCCTCCAGATCGCGCCATTACAGCCAGCGAATTGCGGATTTGACGTGGGCTGGAGTGACCATTTCCGAACGAAGTTCGCCGGACAACCGGTCAAGTCGGTCGCGATCGTGTTGCGAAACGATGCCGGTGCCGAGTCCTGGCATCCAGGCGAGTTCGTCATCACGGAGACTGGTGTGGAGGGTGGCGTGATCTACTCAGTATCCGCCGCGCTGCGAGACGAGATTCTGGCAAAGGGCGTGGCCACGTTGCGCCTCGATCTGGCGCCCGATCGCGACGTACCACGCCTGACACACGACTTATCGAGGCCGCGTGGAAAACGCACGATGGCGACGCATCTTCAGCGGCAGGCCCACATCGAAGGGGTGAAAGCCGGGTTGCTTCGTGAAGTGGTGTCGAAAGAGGATTTTGCCGATCCGGCTCGGCTGGCCGCAGCCATCAAATCCTTACCGTTGAAACTCGTTGCTCCACGTCCGATGGAGGAAGCGATCAGCACGGCCGGTGGCGTGCCCTTCGAGGCACTCGATACACGATTGATGGTCCGCAAGCTGCCAGGGATTTTTTGCGCAGGAGAGATGCTGGATTGGGAAGCGCCGACCGGAGGCTATCTCTTGACCGCCTGTTTCGCCACGGGTCAGGCGGCTGGGGCTGGGGCTGTGGCATGGCTCAACAATCGCGGAGAAGGCTGAAGTATTCAGAACTCCGACCTTCAGCCTTCAGACTGTAATCGGCTTATTCGGCTTATTGGGGTGTGGCGACCAGCCCGTTGACGGCTCCGATGGAGCGGTACTTCCGATCTCGCTGATTCAACAATTCAGGGATGGAGAGTTCGGAAAGCTGGGAGAGCTGGTTCGTGAGCGATTTGGCGACTCGTTCGGTGATGGCACCGGGGTCACGATGGGCGCCACCGAGCGGTTCAGGAATCACTTCATCGACAATGTGGAGGTCGACGAGATCTTTCGCTGTCATCTTCAGGGCAGAGGCTGCATCGGGAATTTTCGCCGGATCATCCCAGAGAATAGCCGCGCAGCCTTCCGGTGAAATCACCGAATAGACACCATGCTCCAGCATGAGGACGCGGTCTGAAACGCCCAAGGCCAGTGCGCCGCCGCTGCCGCCTTCACCGATGACGACGGAGACGATTGGGACGGAGAGCCGGGACATGACATAAATATTGCGGGCGATCGCTTCTGCCTGGCCGCGCTCTTCTGCGCCAATGCCTGGGTAGGCGCCTGGTGTGTCGATAAAGGTCACGATCGGACGCCCGAACTTCTCAGCCATCCGCATAAGTCGCAGGGCCTTTCGGTAGCCTTCCGGATTCGGCATCCCAAAATTGCGCTGCATCCGTTCTTTGAGGGTCTTCCCTTTTTGATGGCCGATGACCATGATCGACCGATCGTTGAATCGGGCAAAACCTCCGACGATGGCGCGATCGTCGCCAAACGAGCGGTCCCCATGGAACTCAAGAAAATCTCTAAAGAGCGCACTGATGTAATCGAGGGTGCTGGGCCGTTGCGGATGGCGGGCGAGCTGTGTGCGCTGCCAGGGTGTTAGCTTGTTGTAGAGGTCATGTTCAACCTGGGCCAGCTTCATCCGCAGCTTGCGGATCTCATCCTGGGGGTTCGACTTGCCGGGAGGAGCAGCTGCGAGTTTTTCAATCTTTTCTTCGATCTCGCGAATCGGCTTTTCAAACTCGAGATAGTCGCGCATGGGGCGTGGGGGCTCTAGATGGTACTCATGGAGCTCGGTGAGCCCCATCCTGAAAACTACGCACTACGATAACAGAAAAATGGCTCCTTTGCCTAGCACTTCTTCAACATCTGCCACAAACCGCTCGCTGGGGGTGATCGTCAGATTCGGGAGGGGAGCGGTGACGGCTTCCTGCGATGCATCCATCCGTAACGTCAGGGAAATGGTCGTATTCCCCGGGTGGCGCTGAAAGATCTCGCGGAGGCGCGACAACTGTTCCGTCACGTCCGGGTGATCGATCAATCGGATATGGACACGTTTGATCGCCTGCGCTTGGACCTCGGCGAGTGGCTCGATCTTGCTCCCTCGAATCTTCGTGCCTTTATCCCCCCGATCCACCGTGCCTGTGATGCGTA
>VFKF01000459.1 GCA_009885705.1 Nitrospira sp.
AGGAGTTCTTTTTCGCCTCACCTGCTGACGTGCGCGCCGTACTTTCGGAGAAGCTGGGAAACCTGCTGGAGTTTGCAGAGCACGCCGAGTCGACCGAATACCTTCAGAGCGTGCGGTATTGGCCAGCACACATTCAGCCTCCACAACCTTCGCGCGCCACAGGAATAAACCAAGAAGGTCAGACCCTGTAATCTCACTCCAAAGGCTATGCATAATCCTCCCCATCCTGGCGTTCATCATCCAGCTCTATCTGGATCCCAACAATCTGAGCGGTCGCGAACTGGCCGAGAAGTTCGGTGTGGCTGATTCAACGCTGAATCGCATTCTTACTGGTACGAGCCATATCAGCCCTGAAATGGCTCTACGCCTTTCCAGGGCGATTGGCCGTTCTCCGGAAAGTTGGCTTGCCATGCAGTCCATCCACGATCTCTGGTAAGCCAAGCAGCATGTGAAGCTCGGCAAGGTCGGGAAAGTCCGGCTAACAGAGGCCTAATAGGCGTTCCGAGGCGGACGCGGTGAAATTTCGAGGAGGTTCCTTTATATAGGCATGAAGCCGTGCGCGCATGAACCGGAACGTTTGACATCGGAATGTGCGCTATCAGGCGGACAGATGTACCCAGTTTGACTCTCCAGAAACCCCTATGGTACCGTTTCAGCTCGCTGAATTTGCACTGTTAACAAGGGGTATTTCCCATGGCGGTCGAGAAAGATTTGAAAGCCATCCTTGGCAAATTGAAGTTCACGGACGACGCCAAGGTCCTCGCGCAGATTTCTGAAAATACGAAATTGGTCCATACCCGCATGGCCGGGATCAAGCATAAGCTGGTCGTCATGAGCGGAAAAGGTGGCGTGGGCAAGAGCATGACGACTGTGAACCTGGCCCTGGCCTTTGCGCGGCAGGGTGGGAAGGTCGGATTGCTCGACGTGGATCTGAACGGACCCTGTGTGCCTCGTATGTTGGGCATGCATGGTCAGTCATTGACCATGAGGCCCGAGGGTGCGATTCCTCCGGTCGGGCCGCTTGGCGTGAAAGTCGCGTCGATGGACTTCTTTCTGGACGATGCCTCGCCGGTTCGCTGGAAGGGGCCGATGGATGTCAGTCCTGTGTGGCTGGGTCTGATGGAAATGAACGTCATCCGTGAGTTTTTAGCCGATGTCGTGTGGGGCGAACTCGATTATCTCCTCGTCGATTTACCTCCAGGGGCTGCGGCGGACAAGCCGCCGGTAATCGCAGGGTTTATTCCTGACTTGGCGGGGGCGATTGTCGTCACGACGCCATCAGAAGTGGCATCGGACGTGGTGCAAAAGTCAGTCACCTATGCGCGGGACATGGGGATCAAGGTCCTGGGCATGGTTGAGAACATGAGTGAGTATCGTTGTCCCTCTTGTGGAGAGGTGAACGAGTTGTTCGAGGGCAACACCGAGGCCATGTGCGAGGCGCTGGACCTGCCGTTGCTCGGACGAATTCCTTTCGACCGGAAACTCGCGCGCACGTTCGACAAGGGAGAGCCATTACTCGACGAAACCTATCCGACCATTCAGCGTTACCAGGAAATCGCCGGACGTATCCGGACATTGCTCGATTACAAGAAGGTGCTGGCCGATAAACTGTGATGTTCCGCACCTAAAGAGGAGACGCCATGAAATTCGTGTGCCTCAATTGTGAAACCTACATGAACTTTGAGAAGGTGGAGAAGCCCGGAGAGGGCACGCTCGGCGTGTTCTTCGGCTGCCCGTCTTGCAGCGCCAAGTTTTCTATGGTGACCAACCCCGGCGAAACCCAGATGGTCAGTTCTCTCGGCGTGCAGTTGGGTGGACGAACCGTGGCGGCCGAGCCCTTTGAGATGACCCGTGGCACGTTGAAGGACGAAGCCACCGCCGGCTCCGGTCAAATGGCGGCCTATCTGAACGAGAAGATTCAGG
>VFKF01000274.1 GCA_009885705.1 Nitrospira sp.
GAGGGGCGCGCATTGAGGCCTAATCCGAGCCCGGCCCAGATGGCCATGACCACATAAAGAAACATCGACATCCAGGCAGCCGGGACATGGACGAAAATAATACGATAGGACTGTCCTTGCTGGAAATCGGTCGGCGCGACAAAGAACCCAAGATAGAGCCCCACCCCGATCAACAGCATCGCTGCGGCGGCGCACCAGGGGATCAGACGTCCGGCCAGGGGATAGAAAGCTTGCGGCGACGAATACTTGAACCAATTGATGCGAGCGAAACCCATCATAGTCGTGGTTACTCCAGCGCGATCCGTAGCGACGTAGCCGTGGCCCAGGGCGCCAATGCGAGGGCCAGTAACAGACCCGCGCCCAAAAGCGAGAGATGCGCGCCGGCGCCGATACCCGAGGCACTGCTCGACACGGCGCCGGCACCGAAAATCAGGACCGGAATAAACAATGGCAACACGAGGAGCGCAATCAGCACACTACTGCCACGCACCCCCAGGGTCAACGCGGCACCGATCGCCCCGATGAAACTCAACGTCGGCGTGCCCAGCAAGAGAGAAAGGGTCAGGACCCCCAACGCCTCCCCGGTCAGACCGAATTGCAGGCCAAGGAGCGGCGAAAGCAGCACCACCGGCAACCCGGAAATCAGCCAATGCGCCATCACCTTCCCGATGACCAGCAGGGACAATGGTTGCGGAATCAGCAGCATCTGCTCCAATACTCCGTCGGCATAGTCAGCCGTAAACAGACGACCCAGCGACAGCAAGCACGAAAGTAGCGCAGCGACCCACAACACTCCCGGTGCGATCGTTCGCAACACCGCCGGTTCCGGTCCGACACCCAGGGGAAAGAGGCTCCCGACCAGGATGAAAAACAGCACTGTCGTCAGGACATCCGAACGGCGTCTCAGCGCCAACAAGAGATCCCGCCGAATGATGCCCTGCAGGGCTGCAACCATGCCAAGCTGCTTCATCCAGCGAGCCTCAATTGATCGAGGCGATCGGCACCGACTTCGATCTCTTGGTGCGTCGCCGCGATGACGATCCCCCCGTGGCCGAGATGCGTCCTCAGCTGTTGCATCAGCAGACCGGTCGATGCCGCATCCAGTGCCGCAAACGGTTCGTCCAAAATCCAAAGCGTCCGCTGTGAAACCCACAAACGCGCCAGTGAGACCCGGCGCTTCTGTCCCTGCGACAGCACCCTCGTCGGCAACCGGTGAATGGCCCGCGCAAGGCCAACCGCCTCCAACGCTTCACAGGTTTTTTCCTCTGAGACCGCTTCACCGGCCAAACGAGCCGAGATCGTGACATTTTCGACTGGAGTCAGATCATCTTTCAGACTGTTGAGATGCCCGATATAGATCAGGTTGGCTAGGTATCGTTCCCTGCAGGCACCGACGTCTTCCCCATCCCACAGAATACGTCCTTGCTCCGCCGGGAGCAGGCCGCACAACATGCGCAAGAGGCTGGTTTTTCCGCTCCCGTTCGCTCCCGTCACCGCAAGGAGCCTGCCCCGCTCTACCGTGAAGCTCAGCGCCGAAATGAGCCGGCGTTCGCCACGAACACAACTTACGTTGTCTGCCTTCAACATGCTAGGAAAAGTCCCACCGCTCAAACATAGAATCGTCCAGACTAGCCGTCCACTCGACTTATGGACTCGACATATTACCGGCATTCACCGCAACGACCGTACGTCCAAACGAAGGCTTCGCCTCAATCCCGTGAGTCGTACGAGGACCAGATATTGCCAGTCCGAGGCAACCGCTTGCAAGGAACAGGAGGCCTGAAGAAGACGCCCTCACCCTGTACCGTTCGGCCGTACCACTAGGACTCCGTCCCGGATCGTGACAAGCACGGCAGACACGCGTGGATCAGCGGCAACCAGGCGATTCAGC
>VFKF01000272.1 GCA_009885705.1 Nitrospira sp.
AATTGGCAGCGGAACTGCGTATGAGCGTGAAGTCGATTCAACGGGGGTACCGCAAGGGGGATATACCCGTTCAATTCATGTGTCGCATGGCGCGGTTCGATCTTGCGAACGTTCGGCGGGCGATGGAACGCAACGGAAGACGCCGCATGCGTCGCCTCAACAGCAACACGACACCGCGGAGCGCGACCGCCGGCACGAGCCGGCGGCGCGCACAGCCAAAAGCCCCCGGACGGTAAGACGGGGGCTCGTATCGCAAAGGACACTCAACGAGAAGTAAGCCGTTCCCATGAAAGAATCAGCGGTTACGATGACAATCTCTGCTCCTATAGGGACACCTGAGGGCCTGGCGGGTTCGGATCGCAGCGGGTCCCCGCATAAGAGCACCCTTCGGGAGCGGCAGTGCCTGCGCTGTACACATCGTTGGTGGCCCCGCAGTCCGACCCGCACGCTTCGGTGCCCGAGGTGCAAGAGCCCCTATTGGGATCGCCCACGGCGGACGGACCTCCTGGCGAGGAACACGCCCCAGGTGGAGAGGGGGCCGGTCATCGCCGCAGCAACCGAACAGGTTACCGGCATAGCCGAGCCCGTGTCCTTCGCGAACGCGCTGGAGATGCTTCGAGGGCTGAAGGCCAAGGGGCGGAGTTGGGCGGAGATGGGGCACGAGCTCCAACGGCAGTGTGGGGTGCAGTTGGATAAAGACCAACTGAAGGCCCTGGTTCGATAACGAGAATAGCTCCCTGCCCCCCACCACCGTCCGGGGCAGGGACGAATCCGAGTCGCGGGGCGGGGCGAGTTGCAGCGGGCAGGCCTGGAGGGCTGCGGGAAGGCCGGCTCGCTGCTCCCTCGCACCCGCGCCGCCACCCAAGGGATGCTGGCGGGCTGACGCGAGCGCAGAGGAAAACTGGGGGCGTCGGAAGACGCCCTCGATTCGTGCCGTATTGAACAATCGCATGGACACCAAATTGATGGTCACAGAACGCTCCCAGGGGCTCCCTGACATGCTTGACGGGTGGGTGGTTCCTCCGCATACTCTTCCCCGGCGAAGTCGTGGTCGTGGCAGGGACCGGAGAGGCAATGCCATGACACAACAGTTAGTGGATCTCGTGGAGCAGTTTTGTCAGTACCAGCTCAAACAGCGCGGTAAAACGGAAGGAGGGGTTCAATCCTACCGCTGGGTTTTAGCGCAGTTTCTGATGTTCGTCAGATCCCGCTCCGGACGGTTGGCCAGAGCGACCGACCTGGCGCTCCCCACCATTCAAATGTGGATGGACGATATGGCTGGCAGTGATCTCGCCCTCAGTACGATACGCACCCGCCAATCCACGCTGTCGAGCTTCTGTAGCTGGCTCGTGAAGCGGGGCGTGCTTCCGGCAAATCCCGTCGCGGCGATGGACCGACCACCGCATCGAATAGAACCACCGCGACAAGTGCCGACACCGGCCCTCATGGATGCGCTGATCGCCGCGGCTCAGCAACGTCAGCGGCCTCGTGATATCGCGATCTTTCTCATCCTGCGGTATACGGGGATGCGGCGCGAGTCGGTCGCCACGCTGCAAGTCCGTCACCTCGATGGCACCTGGGGCTTGCGGCGGGTGCGCGTCAAAGGCGGACAGACGCGTGACATTCCGTTGCCGGAAAGCGTGATGGCGTATCTCCATGCGTACGTCGAAGGGTTGGCTCACACGGTGAATCAGATCGGGCCGGAGACGCCACTCTTCTGGTCTCACTGGGGACGGCGGGCCATCGGGAAGAGTCGCGAACCGATGCAGGGGAAAAACATCTGGCGACTCTGCAAAACCTATGGGCGGCTCATTGGCTACCCGATGCTGAAGCCCCATGATTTGCGTCATGGGGTCGCCATGGAGGTGCTGGAGCAACAGCATGACCTGGAACAGGTTCGGGCGTTGCTCGGACATGCGCGCATCGATACGACACAAGTTTACACGATGATTCGGCCCGCGCGGCTGAAGCAAGTGGTGTCGTTTTATGAGGAGCCGGCCAGGCGGATACTGACGAGTTAGAGCAGGCCTGCCAGTTCATGTTTAAGGACCAAGTCACTGGTCCTCAAACATGATGGCAAAAACCTGAACGAAAACAATGTGGTGGTCCCAACGGGATTTGAACCCGTGTTTAAGCCTTGAGAGGGCTCCGTCCTAGGCCAGGCTAGACGATGGGACCAGATACCAATGACGTAAGATCGAGTCGGCACAGTAGCACAGGGGCTTTTGATTTTTCAATTCCTCATGATTTGGAGCCGTATCAGACTGCTTCAACGTGGCTACACCTGCGACTTGACAGGGACGATGGCATAGCCTACCTTGCGGAAAATACGTGCGGCGGGCCTCTGGGAAAGGGGATTCTTCGGTCGTCGGCCCCCTCTTCCTCTCGACAGACTCATGGTGGAACATGAACAACCCGCTCCAAGCCAAAACCAAATCTATCGGCATCACAGACTCCCCTGAACTGATCGATCTCGAGAAGCCTGAACAGGGCCTTGAGCTCCACCTCGGCTCGAACGTGTTTCGCAACACGAACGGCGTCATCAAACTCCAAGGCAAGGAGCAGGTGGTGCTAGAGCTGCAGCCCGATCCCTTCACCCTGCTCCTGACCATGGACTTCTATGATGATCAGGGAACCCGGATCGGTCACATCCGACGGAATGCATTGTCTGCGCATAGCGCAGTCCGCTTCACCGTTATCGTAAAGATCGGCGAGGAGACCGCTCTGGACAGCCCCCCTTCGGTCACGGTCACAGACCGGACAACTGAACGCACGGTGTTCGAGGCCTGCCTCATCCAGAAAAGAAAGATCCGCATTACCGTGGGCCACTTCAATGCCCATACCGGCGAATTAGTGACCGTCAGCCCGCACTACTGCCGCATCGGCACTGGCCTCACCTTATTTGGCAATGTCGCGGAAAGCCGCGGCGGCGCAGCCACAATCGGATAGTCCTTTCCCCATAACACAGCAGCCCCATCTCACACGTTTCCACCACCTTCATCGCTTGCTGAAACATACATCCTTTTTGACAAGCGGAAAAACTTCCGTACAATCAAGACATGTCGGATATCATGAAACCGAGCGTGCAAGCCTTCCTGGTCTGCGATCAGGTCATTGAGGACAGCGTCACCAGAAAAAAGAGCCTCATCGGCCTCTTCACCCACCTACAGGCGGTGAGTTTTCCCTTCCAACACTCACAAATGGGGCTGTATTTCTGCCTCACCGACGCCGAGGGGACCTATCACTTCGACATCGATTTGATTTACCTCAACAACGAACAACTCGTCTGTAGGGCGGCCCTCCCGAATATCGTGATCGCTGACCGCCTTCAAATTTCAGACTTTGGAATCAATATTCCATCCCTGGTCTTCCCTGCCCCTGGCCGTTATGAGTTTCGCCTACGCATGGAAGGGCATCTCATCGCGCAGAAAGACTTCAGTGTGATGCAGATGCCCACTCACCAAACCGCATAGAACGCACCCACACCCCTCTCTTCCTGCTCAGGCGCATGAGGCCTTCTCCCCTATGCCGTTCTATGGTAGAACAGCCGCGATGATGTGTTCACATATCTCCCAGGAGTCAACAACCTCGCATGTCTGATCAGGCTGGTGCTTCGAACTTTATTCGCGAAATCGTGACCGCCGATCTCGCTGCCGGCAAACATGGCAACCGAGTGGTCACGCGCTTTCCTCCTGAACCGAACGGTTACCTCCATATCGGCCATGCGAAATCTATTTGTCTGAACTTCGGCTTGGCACAGGATACCCCGAACGGCATTTGCCACCTGCGCTTCGACGATACCAACCCGACCACCGAAGACCCTGAGTATGTCCAGGCCATTCAGGACGACGTCCGATGGCTGGGGTTCGACTGGCACGAGAAGATGTTTTTCGCCTCAGATTACTTCGAGCGACTCTACGAATTTGCCGTAAGACTGATCCAGAAAGACCTCGCCTACGTCGACACGTTGACGGCTGAAGACATGCGTGGCTATCGCGGCACACTCACAGAACCCGGTAAAAACAGCCCTTCTCGCACCCGCTCCGCCGAGGAAAACCTTGACCTGTTTCGACGTATGCGAGCAGGAGAATTCGCCGACGGAACCCATACCCTCCGAGCCAAAATCGACATGGCCTCGCCCAACATCAACCTGCGCGACCCGGTCCTCTATCGCATCAGACATGCGACGCATTATCGAATCGGAAGCGCCTGGTGCCTGTACCCGGCCTACGACTATGCACACCCCCTCTCGGACGCACTTGAAGGGATCACGCACTCCATCTGCACCTTGGAGTTCGAAGATCACCGGCCCCTCTACAATTGGGTGGTCGAACAGGCTGAGGCGCCGTGCCGGCCACGGCAGATCGAGTTTGCCCGCTTGAACCTGACCTATACCGTCATGAGTAAGCGGAAGCTCCTTGAGTTGGTCAGCAAGAAGCTCGTGATGGGGTGGGACGACCCACGATTGCCGACGATCAAAGGCCTCCGTCGCCGCGGCTATACGCCGGAAGCGATTCGGGCATTCTGTGACCATATCGGCGTCGCCAAACGCGAAGCCACCGTCGAGATGCAGCTGCTCGAACACTTCGTTCGCGAAGACCTGAATACACGCTCGCCGAGAGTCATGGCGGTCTTGCGGCCGCTCAAGATCATCCTCGACAACTATCCCGAGGACCAGTCCGAAGAGCTCGAGGCCATCAATAATCCGGAAGATCCCGAGGCAGGGACGAGGAAAGTCCCCTTTTCACGCGTTCTCTATATTGAGCAAGACGATTTCCGTGAAGATCCGCCCAAGCAGTTTTTCCGGCTCGCGCCAGGACGCGAAGTACGGCTCCGATACGCCTACATCATCAAATGCGTCGGGGTGACGAAAGATCCGCAGACCGGCGAGATCACTGAACTCCATTGCACCTATGACCCCACCACCATGAGCGGCGCCTCCCAGGAACAGCGTAAAGTCAAAGCTACTATCCATTGGGTCTCTGCAAACCATGCCGTGAAGGCTGAAGTCCGTCTCTATAACTCTTTGTTGGTGACCGACCTGGCAAAAGTGCCACCAGATCATGATTGGACGACCTACCTGAATCCCGCTTCATTGGAGCGAATCACCAACTGCCTCGTCGAACCTAGTTTGCGACAGACAACGCCAGGCACTCGATACCAATTCGAGCGTCTTGGTTACTTCTGTA
>VFKF01000078.1 GCA_009885705.1 Nitrospira sp.
ATTCCCCAGCAGAAATTTTCGCTCCCTCGATTGCCCGAGCATCGCTACGTCACATCGCCATGACCTACCCGATATCGAATTGGGACGGACGAGCATGTCCAGGTTCAACCGGATGGGTTCACTCCACCCATGACGGAATCGTCACGATGGGGTCATCCCGTCTCCATCCGAATGCTGGATCAGAGACGACGCTATCGATTCAACCGTCTCAACGGAACCTGAACGAAGAAATCTGATGGGGGAAGATAACGAAGTTGGTGAACAGGAATCACCGACCGAACAGGCGAGAAGCAAAAAAAATGGGGAGGTGATGGCCACATCACCTCCCCGACTTTCTTTACACCAGGGGAGAGCCATGGCGTCCAAGAAAGCAGCACGCAGATCATATCATGAACATTCCCAAGGAAGAAGAAAAATTATTTCAATGTAATCAATGGCTTGGAAAATAATCTCGTCAGGATGCCTTTTCCTTGGGGAGAGAGAACAGGGCTCTTCCGCACCATAAATCATGGATTCTGTGTGCCAAAAGAGGGCAGATTACGCCCGATGACCTCCCCAACTCACGGAACGACGGTCGCAAGCTCACCCTTTGGATGACAGCAATGAATCCCTACCAGCCGCCTCGCTGAATACTCAGACGAGGAAGGCCTTGGGTTCATTGAACCCAACCCTTGGTCACCAACATGCCGCTTAGGACGACTGCGCTGCGGAAGATTTCTCGGCTTGAGACTGAGCCACGGCTGGCACGATAGCGGTTTGGACCTGCCCAACATCGAGGAGAATGGCCACCAGCATGTCGCTCATCACATTCACACCAGAGCGGGCCCGAGCGATGATCCAATCCACCGTCATGATGAGTGGAATGGCCGCGACGATGACCTGAGGCGGCAAACCTGCGGCTGAGAGGACAAGCGGCAAGACGATCAGGCCGGCTTCCGGAATGCCGGCCACTCCGGCCCCTGCGATGATCGACGCCACGACGATCAAGACCTGATTCGCCATCGGCAGTTCAAAGCCCAGGGCTTGGGCGAGAAAGAGGGCCGCCATCGCTTCATAGAGGGTGATGCCGTCGTTATTGAGATTCGTGCCGACACAGGCCGCGAGGCGCGCCGATTGAGGCGAGACCTGCATACGTTCGAGGCATCGGAGCGTGACCGGCACGGTAGCGAGGCTGCTGTTACAGGACATGGCGGTCATAATCGCATCGGCCCCCTGTCCCAGGTAGATCTTCGGCGACTTCTTCCCCACCAGCCAGGCCACGAGCGGATAATACAGGAGCGCGTGGATGGCAAGCCCCAGGAGCATGGCGGCGAGAAAAATCCAGAGGACGGTGAAGACGCCGATGCCAGCTTTCCCGACGACCTGCGCCACCACCCCGAAGACCGCGAGTGGGACTGCGAGAATGATCCACCCGAGCATCTGCACGAGCCAGCCATAGATACGCTCAATAGTCCGCGCCAGGGTATGGATGATCCCGCTTCCCTGGTCGGCAGTACCCCGGAGACGGCGAAGCAGCGCGCCGATCACCAAGGCAAGGAGCACGATGCCGATGATGTTGTTGCTGGAAAACGGCGCCAGGATCGTGCGGGGGATATAGGACGCGAGATACTCGATTGGACTCTGCGACCCGGCTTGCACTGCCGCAAGGTTGACTGCCGAGGGCGGGGCACCGGGCACGAGGTGCAGTAATTCGTCGACGTGGCCATACCAGGTCAGGCCCGGCTGCCAGGTATTCATCAAGACAAGACCGATCGTCATGGCCACGGAGACATTGACGAGGCAAATGACGAGCAACTTGCCCCCCTGACGCATCGGAAGGCTCGTGCGGATCAGTGCATCGAGGATCGCAAAGAAGATCAGAGGGATGGCGAGCATCTTGAGGAGCGTGACGACGAATAGCCCGAGCCGGCCCAACTGCTCGTTGCGCAGACCACCCAGATAGGGTTCTTGCCCGAAGACGACGCCCAGCAGCGCGCCGCAGGTCACGGCAATGAGCACCTGAGTATAGAGCGGCAGTGAAAACCAACGTGGAGTGGCTTGCATCATGATCTCTTGTGGGCTGCCGAAGAATACCCGTTTCCCGCCTGGAAAGCACTCCGCCTTGGGGGGAGAGGAAGTGCTGAGTCCTGAGAATGCGCCCAAGTCCGGTTACAGAGCGATGGCAGCCCAGAGCTTCACGACGATCCAAAGGACAAGTGCAATGGCGAGTAGCAACAATATGGCGGTCCCGCCGATGATGCCGGCCACATAGAGCCTGGCCTGTCTGGTTTCTCGATAGGGCTCTGTCGCAGCGCGGCGTAAGAGGTCGGCATTTCTGGCGTGACTCCTAAACCAGACGGAGAAGAGATCGCCGACAACCGGAATCGCTCCAACCGTTCCATTGATGAGGAGATTGAGGCTCATGCGGGCGATGACGATCTGCGGAACTTGTAGCCGCGCCGCCAACCCTAGGATGACGGTCCCCATCAGATTAGCCAGCAAGTCGCCGATTCCTGGGATGAGCCCGAGCAAGGGATCGAGGCCGAGATAAAAGGGTGTGCCTGGAATTTTGACGGTAGTATCCAGGATCTTGGCCAAGAGGTCGGCCATCGCCAGCATGGCCTCTCGTTGCGGATCGAAAGCCGGTGCCTCCTGACTCAGAGGTGAGGTTGGCTTAGCCACGATGCGACCGAATTGCATGTTCTTTGAGCCAACAACGGTCCATCACGACGAGAAGACCCGCTTGCTCCGCCCGTTGCGCTGCGGCTTCATTCACCACCCCTTCTTGCATCCAAATAGCTTTGGCGCCACGCGCAATTGCCTCGTCAACGATCGGAAGGACCTCTTCCGACTTCCTGAAGATATTCACCAGATCGATGGCGCCTGGCACAGCGGCGAGAGATGGGAACGACGGCTCACCAAGGACAGTGGTTTCGTTCGGGTTCACGGGAAGCACTCGATAACCTTGCGCCTGCATGTAGCTCGCCACCCTAAAGGAAGGCCGCGCCGGATTCGAGGAGAGTCCCACTACCGCAATGGTACGGCAGTCCTTGAGGATATTGGTGATCGCTTTCTCGTCGGCGTCGCTCATGGGATGGGACAGTATCATGAGTGAATCTGGCAGGATAGAGTCTGATGAAAGGATTACCCTATTGACGGCATAACAGGGACAGGATAGATCACAGGGGGAACAACTACGATGGAGGCCTTTATGTTCGCATTGCCACTTCCCGTTCGTCACCGGTTGATGAGGCGACTAATCCTCCTTTCATGTGTGCTCGTCCCCTGGCCTGTCATGGCAGAAGAGCCTGCCAGCCTTCCCCTCTCGAAGATCGTGCTCTACTCCAGCGGCGTCGGCTACATGCAACATGACGGCACGATACAGAACCGGACGCAACTCGATCTGCGCTTCAACGTCACCCAAATCAACGACATCCTCAAGAGCCTGGTGGTGCAAGATTTCGGCGGAGGCACCATCTCGACGGTCACCTATGGTTCTCGCGATCCCGTGACCAAGGTACTCGGCAACTTCGGCATCAACCTGAACGGCAATCCGACTCTCGGACAAATCCTGACCCAAGTGCGTGGCGAACGGGTTGAAGTGGCCGCTCCCAACCCTCTGTTGGGTACCATTCTTGGTGTCGAAAAGAAAACCGAGTCGATGTCCGATGGCCAAGCCCGTCGTGTGATCGAGCAAGAATATCTCAACCTCCTCACCGACGAGGGCTTTCGTTCGCTCCCCTTCACGCAGATCCAACGGGTCAAGCTGCTGGACCAGGCCTTAAACGCCGAACTGCACCAGGCCCTGGCTGCGCTGGCGACAAATCATGATGCCCAGAAAAAGACCGTCTCGATTCTGTTCGACGGCACCGGCAGCCGCCAAGCGCGAGTCGCCTACTTGACGGAAACGCCGGTCTGGAAGACCACTTATCGACTGGTGTTGGATGAAGAAAAGGCCCCCTATCTGCAAGGCTGGGCCATTGTGGAGAACACCACTGAGCAAGACTGGAAGCAGGTAACGCTCTCGCTCGTCTCGGGACGGCCCATTTCCTTTACCATGGATCTCTATCAGCCCCTCTACAATCCACGGCCAGTCGTCCAGCCGGAGCTCTATGCCAATCTCCTTCCCCAGACCTATGGCGACACGATGGACGAACCGAAATCGATGGCGCCTGCGTCTCCTGCCAGGAACGAAATGAAGAAGGAGCGGTTACTCGGGAAAATGGCGCAAGGCCTCGCCAGTGCTCGTGCGAATGCACCGGAGCAATCCCTCATGGCGTCCGAGATGGACATGGGCCGTCTTGACCAAGGGGTCTCCTCTCTAGCGATGGGCGAGGATAAGGGCGAGCTCTTCGAATATCGCATCGACCAGCCGGTCACGCTTGCGAAACATACCAGCGCGATGTTGCCGATCGTCGGACAGAAACTGAAGGGACAGAAAGTCTCCGTCTACAATCAAACCGTGAACGCCAAACACCCCTTGAACGGCTATCGGCTGACCAACACGTCGTCGCTTCACCTGATGCAGGGGCCGATCACCCTCTTCGATAGCGGCAGCTACGCGGGCGATGCGCGTATTGAAGACCTTCCTCCAGGGCAAGACCGGCTGATCAGTTATGCGCTCGATCTCAAGACCGATGTGGAAGCCACCTTCGTCGGCGGCACACAGGAACTGGCGACGGTCTCCCTGAAGAAAGGCACGATGCTGGTGTCTCGCCGCCTGGTTGAGGACCGAACCTATCTCATCAAAAATCGTGACCAGAGGGCCAAGACGGTCTTGATCGAACAGGCCTACCGTGCCGACTGGAAACTGGTCGAGCCGAAAGAACCGACTGAACGAACCAGGGACATGTATCGATTCAACGTCACCGTGGATTCCGGCAAAAACGCCACACTTCGCGTGAAGGAAACGTTACCGATCCAGGAGTCTATCCTCTTGATGGACAGCGGGATCGACCAGATCGCCTACTACCAGCAGGCGAAAGAACTCAGCCCAAAAGTCAAAGAGGCCCTGCAACGGGTGGTTCAGCTCAGAAGCAAACTCGACGACACACGCGCGCAACGAACGAGGCTCGAACAGCGTATCGGCGAGATCACCACGGAACATAGCCGCATTCGAGAGAACATGCAGCGGCTCCAGCAGAACTCCGATCTCTACAATCGATATGTGAAGAAATTAGACCAACAAGAAAACGAACTGGAGAAACTCCGAAAAGATATCGAAGCCTTCAAGGTCACGGAAGAGGATCAACGGCGGGAGCTCCAGCATTATGTGATGAGTCTCGACGTGGCGTAATCGATTCACGGAAAGAATCGTCTGACGTGATCTTCAGGCACACAGCCGACGAGTTGATCACCGGATGGCGAGACGATCAAGGGAACGCCGGCCTGGCCAGTCTCATGCCAGGCCGTCTCCCATTCCTGAACGATGCGGCGACGTTCTTCGGCCTCCCCATCGACAGCCGGCTCCCCTGCCAACCGCTGCAAGACCGACAGATCTGACAGGTCCAGTCCTTCACACCAGAAGGCCCGATAGGCCTGTCGCACGAATTCCATGCCCCGCCCGGCATCCTGCCTGAACAGCGATGCAGCCCATTCGATGGCCCATCTCGTATTCGGCTTGCCCGGCGGGAGGGAGATCACGAGCCCAGGCGCCAATCGTTGAACCATCCGCACTTCATGCGCCAGTTCCGCTCCCAACGTCCCGCTCCAACGCACCATCGGCTTCGGCAGATGCGGCGCATGCTGCACCCCCCGCCATGCACAACGATCGAGCAAGCTCATCTCAGAGAGCCGCTCATGCATCGCATAACAGAAGGGACAATTAAAATCGCTATAGAGGATGCTGCCATTAGACATCGAGACTCCTTACTGGAAGAACAGCCACGGCCTGATCTTAGCGAACCCCTTCGCCTCACGCCAATAATCTTTCCCCATCGTTCACCGGGTGAAACCGGCAGAGATCTCCACGTACCAGGCATCCAGAACGTGATCGGCCACCTGTCGGCTGCTTCTCGTTAGTGCCAGTTGCGCCTGGTTCTATGAGCCTGCTCAACCGCGATTGATGCTATACTTCTGCTAGTCGAGCGTCGAATGAGTTGAGCTGTTGCACGACACTCGCCAGGTGACAAAGGCATACCATCCGAGAGGATGGGACGCAAAGCCAAGGGACCTAAGCAGGGACGACGCATGTTCCAGGGTCAGCCTAGCCGCCACATGACCGATCGCGACCGCGCGACGATAACGGCTATCCCCCCTCCACTGCGTCTCTCTCCCTCGGCACGGACCTGAAGCTCTAACCGGCTCAAATGGAGGTGCCCGATGTTATCCGCCATTCACTCTGCCCTCTCCGGACTCGCGGCCTTTGAGAAAGAGATTGAGGTCACCGCGCATAACGTGGCCAACGTCAATACGAACGGGTTCAAGAAATCCCGGACAGAATTTGTGGCAGTGGCCACCGGCGGGGTCCTTCCCGTCGTGCAAAAGGACGACTCAGCCGGTCCGACGGTCTTGAACAACAGCGGCTATAATCCAGCCCTCGTCGAGTTGTCGAATGTCGATCTCGGAGACGAAGCCGTCAACCAGATCCTGGCACAGCGTGGATTTGAAGCGAATCTTCGCACGCTCCATACAGCGGACGAGATGCTGGGAACCATTTTGGATATGAAGAAGTAACCAGCCCCTGCCTCGAATAGAGGCCCAGCCGGCGAGACCATCTCCCGGCTGGGCCCCAGGAAACTCTTCCCTGCCTCTCCCCATTAAACCTAACAGAACAACGCCGATCCATTGGCCTCAAAGAACAGTCCCAGATTCAAGATAATCCTGAACCGACCGATATGAACTCATCCCATTGGTGCGCAATGACCGCTTCACCCAAGGATATCGGCTCAAGATGGCAACACAGGCATCTCCCCCGTCCAACAAGCCTCAGGCACGGCTGATTCAGACCAAACCAGAAGAACTCAAAGTCGGCATGTATGTCGACCTGAACTGCTCCTGGTTTAAACATCCCTTTGCCAGCAAAACGTTCAAAATAACGTCCGAGAATGAGTTGGCGATCATCCTAGGCCTGAAGTTGGGCCTGGTGCTTCTCAACCCCGCCTTATCCGATCGCGA
>VFKF01000135.1 GCA_009885705.1 Nitrospira sp.
GAACGGGGCGACGGGAAGGGCGATCGCTTCTGTGCCGGGAGTCGACCAGGATTCCGATCCCACCCGTAACGTATGAATCTTTCGATGGGCGCCGAGGATGGTGCCATCCGCCGCAATGACGAAGAGGCTGTTATAAAGCTTGTCCGACTTCCGGTCCTGCTCGGGGCAGGAGAGGAACAGGGTCACGCGCAGTTGCGCGGCGAGCCTGGCCATGTGCGTCATCCAGGCGTCCGGCTGCGGCAGAATCCATTCCGTTCCGATGCTGTCGGCGAAGGTATAGCCCGTGACCACGAGTTCTGGTGTGATGACCCAGGTTGCGCCGAGTCGTGCGGCTGCGGTCACGGCCGTTTCGACGAGCCGCCGGTTCCGTGCGAGATCGCCCGGGATCGGCGCGAGATGGAGTAGCGCGATGCGTAGTGTGTTGGTCGACATGGTCTTCGGCTCTTCGGGTCGCGTACGCCTGGAAGGTATCACAGGCAAAGGCTTACCCGATACCGGGAAGCGGAAGAGATCGTCTTGACAAGGTGTCGGGATCGGGGAAAGATGCGCGGGCTGCTGTGGCGAAGGATACAGGCGGGATGTGGTTTCTGAACCGGGCGCCAGTCACCGTGGAACGTAGCGCATGTTGAGGCGAGCATGAAACCAGTGGTCCAGCTCGAACGAACCGGCTGCGGCATTGCGAGCGTGGCGGCGCTGGCAGGCGTCAATTACGATCAGGCGAAACGGATGGCGAATCGGCTCGGTATCTTTGCCGACGATCCGGCCTTATGGTCCGAGACGGATCATGTCCGTCGGCTGCTCAAGGAATATGGTTTCCGATTGGCTCGCACAGAGACGCCCTTTACCTCATGGGAGGCATTACCCGATGTGGCGTTGCTGGCCATTAAATGGCACGAAGATCGGGGCCGTGCCTTCTGGCATTGGGTGGTGTTTTGGCGCGGGCCACGTGGATCGGTCGTACTGGATTCGAAACGTGCCCTTCGTCGTCACGTACGGACTGATTTCGGTCGCATGAAGCCGAAATGGTCTCTGGCTATCACCTCGACATAGAAGGCGGCTGCGCGCTGAGCCGACTGATCTGCTGATGCCCACGCAAGTTCCTCCGATTGCCGATGGGAAGACCCGCGGCGGCAGCGGGGGCGGCGCCAATTGCGAGAGATGCTGGAAGCCTGTTGCGCGATTGCGCTCGACCGCCGTCGAGGGGTGGCCGACTATGAGGTGCGCGATGCCGGGTGTGGTCCTTGTGGTGGATCGACAAAGTAGGGGGCGGCGCTTGAGCGCCATGTTTTGGCGAGCTACATGAGCGGATTCTCGTCAGTATACGGGGAGCAATCGGCGTGGAGAACTGATCAAACTGTGGGGGCACCACACTGTTGTGTGCGGTGCCCCCACGAGTTACCTGGGAATCGATCCTATTTCCCTGTTGTCAATCTTGCGATGAACATCTCCTGAACGGCTTTGAGATGTGCCTGGATGCCGCTCGTACTCTCATCGGCCGCATCGATTTGCACATCTTTCTTGAGTTGTACCAACACGTCGCCGTCCTTTGGCGGGGTTCCCTTCTTGCCGAGCATGCCGCCACCGATCCCGCCGCTGATGCCGAATCCTGCGCCTTCTGATGTTCGAATCGCCCAATGGGTCTCGCCCTCCCCGATAATGGTATTACCACGTGCGAGATAGCTCCCCATCATAGGGCGGTCCGTCAGAGACAGCGCTCCCATCTCGTATTTCAGAGTTTTGCCTTTTTGCCAGTCTTTTCCCGGAAAGGTTCCGCTGTCTTCCCACGTCCGGACGGGGCTCACGACATAGTAGACCTTGAGGAGAGAGACGTTGAGGTCCTTAGCGAGTTGCTGTTCTTGTGCGGGCACCGTGAGTGTTCCGCGAGTGCCGCCTTTTGCGGCCGCTTCACCAGTCTTGGCCAGGTTACCTGCCAGACGGGCGGCTGAAAATGCTTCCAGCCTCGATCCTGCGCCAGTAGCAGGAAGATAGAACCCTGTGGCCGTGGGCGAGAAGACGGTCGCTTTGCTCCAGGTACCTTCGGCGCCGAGGGTTTCGACGATTAAATCGCCGAGACCTCCGTGGGAGCCGTCAAGCTTGAACGTGATGGCTTGTGGCGCAGTCGAGGCTTGGGCATCGCTGGCCAATTGTTGATACTTGGGCTGCGCCTTGAGCGCATCGGGAGTGATGATCTCATACCCTGCGGCCTTGAGATCGATTGCCAGCTTTGCGTAGAGATCGTCCGTCATCTTCTGCAGGGCGTCCTGGTCGACATTGTCGACGGTCGTGATAGAGGCGGGCTTATCGCCTCCCCGCTTTTGTTTCGTTTCGTGGAAGACCTTCGTTTGGAATTCCACGCCGAAACTAGCGATAGCCAGGCGCTTGTTCGGTAATTTGCTCACGTTGGTCGCATCGACATATTGCTCAATCTGAGATGCGGCAGGGGTCTGCAGGTTATATACGCCCTTGTCTGCACAGCCAGCCAGGAGCATCAATGCCGGCACAAATGCCCACTTTGCAATATGGAGAGTCGCTTTCATGAAGTCCTCCAGATTTATCTTTTGAGATGCCGCTACATAGGTAATCTTGCGCCGATCCTTCGTACCGTACTTGGGGGAAAAACGTCAACTGAAATGACATGGCAAGTTGCCCCCTTATTACCCCTACAGAGGTAGGGTTTCCCAGTTTGGAATAGTGCGGTCGGCGCGGCAGGAGATAGTTATTTGTGGTCGGTTCAGCCTAGAGACTGCCGAACAGTACCATTGACTGGTGGGGCACTCCTCTCAGAGCCATGATCTCTGGTTAGAGCGATATATGCCTAATCGCTCGGCAGATTATTCCTGTCCAGCACCTGAATGGCTCACAGAGAGTTGGATCAATCATGAGAATTCAGGGTAAACAGCACCGGGCATGTGAGGCACATCCTTTGCGATATCGGCCAAGCACCACGGGACGATTTCGCAGATCGCTCGTGGGAGACATTCGAGCGCGCAATCTATGTGTACGGCGTACGAGGCGACGGCACGTGAGCGCTCTTCTTTCATGCTTGTAACGAATCCCAAGGAGGATCGATGCTTCCAGTACTTGCCCTGTTGCCGCAGGAAGTCGCAGTTGTTCTGGCCCTCTTCCAGGAGTTTCTTGCGGCTCATGCCGACCCTGACGGCGGCCTACTCTTGCACGATCTCTATGCCGATGACGCCCCTATCGCGCTCGAAGGACGCTTACTCAGAAAAGGTGAAACGGACGTCGAGGCATTTGCGCAGACACATCGTCGCGCATGTATGCAGGGGATCGGGACGCTGCCGGTATTCGATCAAGTCGACCTGCTCGTCGAGAACGTGGACGAAGACAAGGGTACGGTGGTGGGGTGGTTCAGGACCATGGAGTCGGGCGATAGCCAATCTGCGATTGTGGGTTTGGGGATTCGCCGCGACGGTGGGCAGTGGCGTGTCGGGTGGTGTACTGTCGCGTCCGACGTGCAGAATTGGTCCTACAATCAGGGGCTCGTGCAGACGCTCGCAACATATCCCTGGATGCTCTCCGATCAGCCGGTTCTTCTCCGAAGCTCTCTGGATGCGTCGTACTATCGCCTGTTTCGGCAGTCGGATGTGCATCTGAGCTTTCTGCCCGAGTCGCGGTTTAGCTGCCACATGAGCGGTGGCTGTTGTAAGTTCGACTACCACATCGCCTTACCTCCTGCCGCGCAAGTCCTGATCGACGCGATTCCGTGGGAGGATATCAAGCCGGCCCTCAAGGGCACCAAGTTGGAGGCTCGTGCGGACGGTCAGTTGCAGCTAAAAGACAATCACGAGACATGCCGATTCATGGATGAACAGCGCCAATGTTTGATCCATGAGACGCTTGGCCACCAGCCGTTCGGACCCTGCGGTGTGTTTCCCTTTGCCTTTGCAGAGACGCCTGAAGGCGTCTCCGTCAGCACGAGTCTCGTGTGTGGCAGCGTCAGGAATCGTCTGGGGCCCTTGTTGGGGGAGCGTCAGTTCGATGTGCGCGAGCGCCTGTTCCTTGCCCCGGTGCGGAAGCCGAAGGGCTATCGCCTTGCGCCCGGTCTGGAGATCCCCTGGGAGTCTTTCCGGCAGATTGAGACCGTGTTACTCGACTTGCTCGACAAGCCCCAAGTGCCGCTTCGTCAGCGGCTCTACGCGGGCAATCGGTTGCTGCATGCGCTACGCGTGAATGAACCGATCGACGTGGGTGCGTGGCTGGAGGAGCCACCGGGGATCTTGCCGGATGAATATCGTGAAACCTTGAGAACCTACCTCGCCAGAATTTTTGCCTGGGACCGGCAAGGTTTCACCCGTCTGCCGAAGGGCATGTCGCTCGATCTCCATCATGACCGTGTACGGGATGAACTCGTCGTGGTCGACATACTCAGAAATCTTCAGTTCTCCAAGGCCTATTCCTATCCCTATGACCTCACCACCGCCCACAATCTGTCGATTCTGCTCTATGTCCTGACCGGCATCATGCAGTCGTCCATCGACGGACCGCTGCCGGACGAACTGTGGCGAGAACTTGCTGCATTGGGGGGACATGGTTTACTGGCGTCGC
>VFKF01000556.1 GCA_009885705.1 Nitrospira sp.
CCCGGTTGCTCCCTCTCACCAAAGTCACCAATAAGCATTTGCTGCCGGTCTATGATCGGCCCATGATTTACTACCCCATTCAGGCTTTGGCTAATGCGGGCATTCAAGAGGTCATGCTAGTCACAGGTGGCAACAGTGCCGGAGATTTCTTGAGATTGCTCGGCAACGGGAAAGACTTTGGCCTGAAGCGGCTTAATTATACCTATCAAGAGGGAGAGGGCGGCATTGCCGATGCCCTGCGGCTAGCCGAGCATTTTGTGGACGGTGAGCCTGTCTGCGTGATCCTGGGGGACAATATTATCGAGGGTAACATCGCTCGCGCTGCCGATGCCTTTCTGAAGCAACAGCGGGGAGCAAAGATATTATTAAAGGACGTCAAGGACCCTCAACGATTCGGTGTGCCCGTGCTTGAGGGAGATCGCGTGGTGGAAATTGAGGAGAAACCGGCACATCCCCGATCGTCGTATGCGGTGACGGGCATGTATTTTTATGACGCGAGGGTTTTCGACATCATCAAGACGCTCAAGCCATCGGGGCGAGGCGAATTGGAAATTACTGACGTCAATAATGCCTATATCGCGGATGGAACATTGACCTGGGATATCCTGGAGGGGTGGTGGACGGATGCGGGGACGATCGAGTCTCTTCATCTGGCCAATCAGCTGGTGGCGAAAACCGGCGCGAATAAGATGTAGGACTCGAGCGGTGGTTCGCAGTTCGATGTTCGAAGTTCTGTCGAATGGAATCAACGTTTCCTGATCTTGGGCGATCCTGGAACCCCGAACCCCGAATATCAGTATGAAGATAAGTCGTTTTGAGGATATTCAGGCATGGCAAGCTGCGCGCGAGCTTTGCCGTGTAGTGTATGAACTGAGCGGCGAGCCACATTTTGCGAAAGATTTCGGCTTGCGCGATCAGGCTCGGCGCGCAGCCGTGTCGATCATGGCCAATATCTCAGAGGGGTTTGATTGTCACTCGAACCAGGAATTTATTCAGTTTTTGTATTACGCGCTTCGGTCGGCATCTGAACTCCAGAGTCATTTTTACGTTGCACAGGATCAAGGTTATGTGATGCGGTCGCAGTTCGATGAAGTCTATGAAGGAGCAGGCAAGGTAAAACGTATGATTTTTGGTTTCATTGATTATCTGCGTGATCACAAAAAGCATTCAACTATGAACCTCGAACCTCGAACCAAAACTAGGTCCTAAGATGCGAATCCTCGTAACCGGCGGGGCCGGTTTCATCGGGTCACATCTTGTCCGTCGCCTGGTTCTTGAAGGCGGCCATGAGGTGGTGAATCTCGATGCACTGAAATATTCCGGCAATCTCGAAAATCTCACGGCGATCGAGGGCTATGACCATCATACTTTTGTCCAAGGGGATATCGGCGATCAGCCCTTGGTCGAACGGCTCCTTCGTGAACATCGAA
Organism: Nitrospira sp.; assembly: GCA_009885705.1. Lineage (GTDB taxonomy): Bacteria > Nitrospirota > Nitrospiria > Nitrospirales > Nitrospiraceae > Palsa-1315. The sequence goes on from VFKF01000556.1 coordinate 1,431, forward strand.
TCGAAGGGGTGATCAACGCCGCAGCGGAAA
>VFKF01000103.1 GCA_009885705.1 Nitrospira sp.
CCCCGGCGACGCGCAATCCGAGCCCGACCGAATAGAGCACCATCGCCTGGCCGGCCACCGGATGCAGCACCTTCACCTGTTTTGACTGCATACGCGTCCCGCGCCCGGCTGCCATCACGACCACGGCAAGACCGGCGATCGTTCCCTGCCGGTCCGCAGTAATCGGTTTTTTCTTCTTCGAGACTTCAGCGGTTCGTGAACGGCTCATCCGATCGGCACTCCTGCTTCGGGCTGTTTCACCATCCCCTGCTTCGTCGCAGCCGTCACGGCCGATGCCAAAGACGAGGAAGGAGAACAGAGTCCTCCTGAAACGATCAACTTCATCGCTTCCTCGACAGTCATATCGACAGCGGTGACTTCATGTTCCGGCACCAAGAGGAAATACCCAGACGTCGGATTCGGGGACGTCGGCACATACACATGGATCAACGGTTCCTGCGCGAGATCTTGCATCTCCCCTTTGGTCATCCCCGTCACAAAGGCAAAACAATAATGGCCATTCTTAGGAAACTGAATCAGCACGACGCGGTTATAGGAGGGCTGATCCGAAAACGATACGATATCCATCATGGACTTTAACGTCGAGTAAATGCCCCGCACGAGTGGAACACGGTTCAGGAACTCCTCCCACCACTTCACAATTTGCCGACCCATAAAATTGGTGGCAAACAGCCCGGCCATAAAGACCAACAGGATCAATGCCAGAATTCCTAACCCCGGCACATAATGACTCGGCACCAACCGGACCAGGAGATCCCCCAGAATGCCATCGACGGCTACGAACAGGGTCTTCAAAATGAGGACGGTTCCCCAGATGGGGATAATCACGAGCAGGCCCGTCAGAAAGTAGCGTTTTAGCGAGGTTTTCAGCATACATGTGAGCCGATGGACGTAGGCGGTCATCATACAGAGATTTACGAGGGCCTCGCAAGCCTTTTCTTGCTATTTTCAACAACTTGGAATACCATCAGGCCCGTTTTCTTCACTGGCGATGGGGCCGACACAATGGGGACAAAGAGGCCGAAGACTCGTGGCCGTTTCATTACCCTCGAGGGGGTGGAAGGCAGTGGAAAAAGCACCCAAATCCGTCACCTCGCGGACGTGCTCACTCAAGCAGGCTACCGAGTGCTCCAAACCAGAGAACCGGGTGGCACGGCAACCGCCGAAGCGATTCGCCAGATCCTCCTCACGGCCTCATCACAAGACCCCGTGACACCTCAGACCGAAGCCCTCCTGGTCCTCGCGGCAAGACATCAACATGTCACCCATCTCATCGAGCCGGCATTGAAACGCGGCACCCTGGTGCTCTGCGACCGGTTCTCCGATTCCACGCTGGCCTACCAGGGCTATGCACGGGGCCTCGATCTTCAGTGGCTGCGAGAGGCCAACGATGTCGCGGCCAACGGGCTCACTCCCGATCTCACGCTCGTCCTCGACCTCCCGGTTTCCGTGGGCCTGGCCAGGCGACGAGCCGATCGTGGAGAGCAGAATCGGCTCGACCGTGAGACTGAACGTTTTCATCGAAAGGTGCGCCGGGGATTTTTGGCGCTCGCCGCCGAAGAACCTCGCCGCATGACCATCGTGAATGCCAATCGCCCCGCGCAAGAGGTTCAGGACGAGCTCACCGAGATCGTGCTAGGGTGGATGGCTCGACTACGTCGCCCGCCACGCCGCCGGAGCTAACATGCCTTTTCGCGATTGCATCGGACATCAACAATCCATTGCGCTGCTGCAGGCCGCCGTCA
>VFKF01000303.1 GCA_009885705.1 Nitrospira sp.
AACGGGATTTGCTGCAGGGCAAGGGGTCGCGGTGCATGAACTGCAAGTGCGTCAGACTCCGAAGGGGGAATATCTGTTTGCGGTGAAGCAAGAGCTGGGGCGGCCAACCAAGGTGGTTCTGGGGGAGCTTCTTCCGCAGTTGATCGCGAAACTCTCGTTCCCAAAAGCGATGAAATGGAATACCACCGGCGTTCGGTTTGCTCGTCCAGTGCGGTGGCTGGTGGTCGTGTATGGCGGGGCCACGCTTCCGATCGAAGCCGCGGGAATTACCGCCAGCAACAAGACGTTAGGCCATCGCGTCTTAGGGAGCTCCAAGGGGCTCGTGGTTCGGGCCTCCGGGTCCTATCTGAAGGGGCTTGAACGTCAGGGCGTCATAGCTGATCCGCAGCGTCGCCGCCACATGATCGAAGAACAGATTGCGACCCTCTGCAAAAAAGCCGGGTTCTCGTTGAATGTCGACGCAGATCTGCTGGATCAGGCGGTCTATACGACTGAATGTCCCAACGCCATTATCGGGTCCTTCAAGCCGGCTTATTTAGAAGTGCCGCAAGAGATTTTGATCACCTCGATGAAAGAACATCAGGGGTTCTTTTCCTTGATGCACAAAGAAACCGGGAAGCTCGTCCCCCATTTCATTGCGGTGACGAACAATCGAGCCAAAGATATGGGATTGATTCGCGAAGGCAACGAGCGGGTCCTGGCTGCGCGTCTGGCCGACGCGAAGTTCTTTTTTGACGAAGACCGGAAGGTCACACTCGAGGACCGGGTGCCGAAGCTGGCCGGGGTCACATTTCAGCAGAAGCTCGGCACGATGGAGAAGAAACAGCAACGGGTCAAGGAATTGGCCGGCGTTATTGCCGCGAGCTTGCGACCGCAGGACGGCAAGCTCAAACAGGCTTGCGAGAGGGCCGCGGAGCTGTGCAAGGCGGATCTTCTTACGGGTGTCGTCGGTGAGTTTCCTGAGCTGCAGGGCATTATGGGGGGCGAGTACGCGAAGCATGACGGTGAATCCGAGGCGGTGAGTCAGGCCATCAGAGAGCAGTACCTGCCTCGTTCGATTGAAGGCGAGTTGCCCAAGACCATCGCGGGTCAAGTGCTGTCGTTGGCCGATCGGCTGGATTCGATTGCGGCCTTCTTCTATGTGGGACTCGTGCCGACCGGATCGGAAGATCCCTTTGCCCTGCGCCGGAATGCCACGGCCGTTGTCAGGATTATTCTTGAGGGAGACCTGCGCATCGATCTCGGGAGTTATATCGAGACCGCGAGAAACCTCGTCATCGGTGATGGATTCAAAGGGGGAGCGGACTCTGCCGAAGATGGCCGACGCCGGATGACAGAATTTCTTTTCGAACGGGTTCGGCACTATGCCAGGGTTGTCCATGCGTTGCGGGACGATGTCATCGAAGCGGTACTCAAGCAGGCGCAGGGCAAGACCCTCGACCTCGTGGATCTTGTGCAGAGAATGAAAGCACTTGAAGCTGTGACCACCAAGCCGGAATTCGATCCATTGATCGTCGGCTTCAAACGCGCGCACCGGCTCGTCGAGAAAGAGAAGTGGGATCGTCAGCCGGTCGATACGGCGAGGTTCGGGCATCCCTCGGAATCGGCGCTTTATCAGGCTGTGGCAGATGAAAAGATGCGGCTGAAGCTTTTGAATGCGCTAGAACTCGGGGACTATGGCCAGGCATTGGATGCATTGGTACAGCTGAAGCCGGTCATTGATGCGTTCTTCGCAGCGGTGATGGTCAATGCTGAGGATCCGGCTGTTCGGAGTAACCGCTTGTCACTACTGAAGGAAGTGGATGACTTCTTCAACTCATTCGCGGACTTTTCGCAGATTGTGGTACAAGG
>VFKF01000188.1 GCA_009885705.1 Nitrospira sp.
AGATACAGGCCCCTGTGGACCCTGCTCGGAACTCCATTTCGACCAGGGGCCGTCGGTGCCGGGCGACGATCGGCCGAATGGAGAAGGCGATCGCGTCATCGAGATTTGGAATCTCGTCTTCATGCAGTACAACCGCGATACGGCCGGTACGCTTCATCCGCTGCCCAAGCCGAGCATCGATACCGGGATGGGGCTCGAACGGCTGGCGGCTGTCGCTCAGGGCAAATACAGCAACTATGACAGCGATGTGTTCACGCCATTGCTCGATGCCGTGGCTGCCAGAGCCGGGGTTCTGTATGGGGCGCAGGATACAACGGATCGATCGATGCGTGTGGTGGCAGACCACCTTCGCGCGATGACGTTCTTGATGGCCGATGGGGTCTTGCCCTCGAACGAAGGACGCGGCTATGTGTTGCGCCGGATTCTACGCCGGGCAGCGCGCCATGGACGGCTGCTGGGCATCGTCGAGCCCTTTCTCCACGAGTTGACGGCGGCGGTCGTGAGTCAGATGGGCCCGGTCTATTCAGAAATCCGTGGTGCGGCCGCGACGATTGCAGAGGCGACCAGAGGCGAAGAAGAGCGGTTTATTGCGACGCTGGATCAAGGGTTGCCGATTCTGAATGAGTTGATTGCGAAAGCGCGTGCGGCCGGGAGCAAGATTCTCACGGGCTCCGACGTCTTCAAGCTCTATGACACCTATGGGTTTCCGATGGACTTGATGGGGGAGGCCTGCCGCGAGCAGGAGATGACGCTCGATGAGGCGGGGTTCGATCGGGCCATCGAGGAGCAGAGGACTCGCGCGCGCAAAACCGGGGGCTTTGAGCAAGAAACCACTCGTCCCGCAGTTGCGGAGCTGGCTGGTCGTCTGGGGGCCACCAAGTTCATCGGCTATGACCGGCTGGAGAGCGACAGTATCGTCCTTGCGATTTTGAAGGGCGACCGGTTGGTCAAAGAAGCGGCGGAGGGCGATGCGGTTGAACTTGTGTTGGATATGACACCGTTTTACGCAGAAGGCGGTGGACAGGTCGGTGACCGGGGCCTGCTGATGGGCACTGATGGGCAGGTGGAGATTCAGGAAACGACGAGGCCGGTACCGACGGTGATTCTGCATACAGGTATCGTGACGAAGGGTCGGATTCGCGAAGGCGAATCGCTTCATATGACTGTTGATGCGACGACGCGGCAGGCCGCTCAGCGAAACCATACGGCCACCCATTTGCTCCATGCCGCATTGCGCGACTTGCTCGGTCCTCACGTGAAGCAGTATGGGTCGCTCGTCGGACCGAATCGCTTGCGATTCGATTTTGCCCATTTCAGGCCGCTGACCTCCCGTGACATCGATGAGATCGAACTGGTCGTGAATAATGAGGTGCGAAAGAACGAACGAGTCGCCACCGAGGTGATGAGTATTCAGGATGCGGTCGCCAAGGGCGCGTTGGCCTTCTTCGGCGATAAGTATGGGGAACAAGTACGGGTGGTGACGGTCGAGTCGTTCAGCAAAGAACTCTGCGGCGGCACCCATTGCCGGCAGACAGGTGATATCGGTCTGTTCAGAATTGAGTCCGAGACCGGTGTCGCGGCCGGTGTGCGCCGCATCGAAGCCCAGACAGGGAGCGGGGCGCTCGCGCACATGAAGCGATTGGAAACGGATATTCGTGAACTCGCGGACTTGCTCAAGGTCGGCCAGTCCGAGTTGGTCGCCAAAACCCGTAAGGTCATTACGCAGCTGAAAGATAAAGAACGCGAACTCGAAGAGCTGAAATTGAAAATGGCCAGTGGCTCGGCCGTCGAGTCCGCGGCGAGAACGATCGCCGGTGTCCAGGTGCATGTGCAGCGAACGGACGGCCTGGATGTGAACGGGATGCGGGCGCTGGCCGATCAGCTGCGGGACAAGTTGAAGACCGGTGTCGTGGCTCTCGGCGCTGCGAACGATGGCAAGGTGTCATTACTAGTCGTGGTTACGAAGGATCTGATCGGTCGATTGAAAGCGGGCGACCTCATCAAGGCGATGGCGGCGGAAGTCGGTGGGACCGGCGGCGGCAGGCCTGAGATGGCGCAGGCCGGCGGGAAAGATCCGGCCAAGCTGGATGCGGCGTTGGAAAATGTCTTTGGGCTGGTCGAACGGATGTTGGAGCGGTAGACTGATGGAGGATGGTAAACGGGTGCTCGCGCTCGATTACGGAACGGTGCGGATCGGCGTGGCCCTCAGTGATGAGATGGGCTGGACCGCTCAACCGCTGGAGACGCTCACGCGGCGTACGTTGGATCGGGACATTGCGCATATCGCCTCCCTCGTCGGGACGTATGAAGTTAGGCAAGTATTGTTGGGCTTTCCCCTTCAATTGGATGGACGCGAAGGTCCGGCGATCCAAGCGATGCGAGAGTTTCAGGCCCGGTTAGAGGCAGGCGTATCCGTTCCCGTTATTTTGTGGGACGAACGCTTGACGACGAAGTCGGCCGAAGACCTCTTGATTGCGGCCGATGTCAGCAGGAAAAAGCGGAAGGGTGTGGTGGATCGCATCGCCGCATCGATTCTGCTCCAAAGTTACCTGGCGAGTCTTGAGCCGGAACCGAAGAGGGAGCCGGATGCATGGGCGGATGGGGCTTCGGAACAAGAAACGGTAGAACCACCTCATGAATCGACGGATCGTGGCCGGACTTCTGCTGGTCGTAATGGTCGGACTTGGCGTCGCGGCCAATCAGACGATTCGTTGGGCTGAAGGCCCGGTCATTCCTGCGCAGGAGCGCCCTCCTTCGAAAATCATCGTCATTTCGGATGGCTCGACGTTCCAGTTTGTGGCATCGTTGCTCGAGCGCGAACGATTGATCAAGAGCCATTCCGCCTTTGTGCTTCTTGGAAAGTCTCAATCTGTCGACCGGAAAGTGCATGCGGGCGAGTACGAGCTGAGCCCTGCCATGACGCCGGCCGAGATCCTTGCGAAACTCATCAGCGGTCAGGTAGTGCTGCATCCCTTTACGATTCCTGAAGGGCTGACTCTCACCCAAATCGCCGATCTCATCTCGCAGCAGGGCGTGACGGATCGCGCAGAGTTTATCCGGCTTGCGAAAGATCGGGCCTTCATTGCATCGCTTGGCATTCAGGCCGAGACGTTGGAAGGGTATCTCTACCCCAATACCTATAAGTTCCCTCGCACCGTGAAGGCGCGTGAGGTGTTAGTGGCGATGGTTGAGCAGCTTCGGTTGGTGGTCGGACCGGATCTTCTTGCGCGGATGCAGGAACTTAAGATGACGATGCATGAAGTGTTGACGCTTGCGTCCGTCATTGAAAAGGAGACCGGGTCTGGCGGCGAGCGACCGGAGATCTCGGCGGTATTTCACAACCGTCTGAAGAAGCACATCCCGTTGCAGAGCGATCCGACCGTCATATATGGCTTGCCGGCATTCGACGGAAACTTGCACAAGAAAGACTTGTCTCATCCCAGTCCCTACAATACGTATCGGGTCCGGGGCTTACCGCCTGGACCGATCGCCAACCCAGGCATTCAGGCGATTCGCGCGACACTCTATCCGTCCGACTCCCATTCCTTGTATTTTGTGTCGCGGAACGATGGAACCCACCAGTTCTCTGCGACGCTCATCGAGCATAATCAGGCTGTGGAGAAGTATCAAAAGAGGCCGTTTCGGCGGGCGTCTCTTCCACGCATGTAATCGATACCCCTGCTTTTCCGTGCGATTTCCTCTTCATCTCTCCTCCAGGACTTGCTATAAGAGTGGCATGATGACAACACAGAATTGGGACCTGCCGGCGTTGATCGACCATACCGTATTGCGTCCTGACGCGACGAAGGCCGACGTGCTGCGGCTCTGTCAGGAGGCGAGGGAGTTCGGCTTCATCGTGATCTTTGTGCCTCCCTGTTACATCGATGAGGCGGTCGAGGCAGTGGCCGGTACGACGATTCGCGTCGGGATTCCTGTTGGGTTTCCGCTGGGTGGCCACACGACGGCCACGAAGGTTGCGGAGGCCATTGAAGGCGTCGCACGCGGGGCCACAGTGCTCGATATGGTGATTAACGTGAGCCGGCTCAAATCTGGTGACTACGATCTTGTCAGGGGAGATATGGCTGAGGTCGTGCAAGCGACCAAGGGGGTTGAGCATAAAGTCATTCTAGAAACATGCTGCCTGACGCGAGAGGAAAAAATTACTGCCTGCCGTTTGGCTGTGGAAGCGGGGATGGACTATGTGAAGACCTCGACGGGGTTTGCCTTTGCCGGTGCGACGGTGGA
>VFKF01000216.1 GCA_009885705.1 Nitrospira sp.
ACGAAAATCTTGCCGTCTCCGATGCTGCCGGTCTTGGCCGCCCGGGTGATCGTCTCGATGACCCGCGGCATCTGTGCGTCCGTGACGGCCACCTCGATTTTTACTTTTGGCACGAACTCGATCGTATATTCCTGGCCACGGTAGGTTTCCTTGTGCCCCTTCTGGCGGCCGAATCCTTTGACTTCCGTGACCGTCATGCCCTGCACACCCATTTCGAGCAAGGCATCCTTGACTTCATCCAACTTGAACGGCTTGACGATGGCTTCAATCATTTTCATGTCGCTGCCTCCTTACCTGGCTGACCCGAGGACGCTGATCATTCATCGTCGAGAGGATCGCCGGCATGATTGCATGGTCAATAATGTCATGGTCTGTTTATGAATAGGCCCGCTCGTTGTGCTGACTGAGGTCCAACCCCGTCGATTCGTCTTCCGGGGTGACCCGCAGCCCAACCGCCGCATCGACGACTTTCAAGATCACCCAGGTTCCGATCACGGAAAACAACGCCACCGCTGCAACCATGATCGCCTGAATCCCAAGTTGCCCTGCATTCCCGAACAAGAGCCCGTCAGCCCCGGCGGCATTGATGGCCTTGGAGGCGAAGACCCCCGTCGCGAGGATGCCGAAGACGCCGCCCACACCGTGGATTCCCACGACATCGAGCGAGTCATCATAGCCCATCCTCCCCTTCCACACAACGGCGAAATAGCACAGAATCCCAGCAAAAACACCAATTATGATCGCGGAGAACGGTCCGATATATCCGGAGGCCGGGGTCACGGTGGCCAGACCGGCTACCGCGCCACTGGCCAGACCCAGGACGGTGGGCTTCCCGCGATGCGCCCACTCGACCCCCATCCAGACCAACGCCGCTGCGGCTGCTGCCGCATGGGTCGCCAAGAAGGTACTCGCGGCCAGCCCATTCGCACCCAAGGCGCTGCCTGCGTTGAATCCGAACCAGCCAAACCACAGAAGACCGGTCCCCAACAACGTGAACGGAAGGTTATGCGGAGCCATGTAATCGGCTCCATGTCCCTTCCGTTTGCCTAACACGATGGCGCAGACCAAGGCACTCACACCGGAACTGATATGCACCACTGCGCCTCCGGCGAAATCTAACGCGCCCATTTTCCCCAACCATCCGCCGCCCCAGATCCAATGGGCCACCGGCGTATAAATCACCAGGGACCACAAGGCTGCAAACAGCAGCAGCGCGGAAAACTTCATCCGCTCAGCCACCGCCCCCGTAATCAGGGCCGGCGTAATTGCCGCAAACATGAGCTGGAATAACATGAACACTTGGTGAGGAATCGTAGGGCCATACACGGGATGGGGTTCGCTCCCTACCCCGCTCAACCCGATCCAATCAAGGCCCCCGATGAGGCCACCCTTATCGGGGCCGAACGCCAGGCTGTACCCGACAAGAATCCAAAGGAGGCTGACCAGGCAGAGAATGGCGATGCTCTGCATGATCGTCCCCAGGACGTTTTTGCCCCGGACAAGTCCTCCATAGAACAGCGCTAAGCCAGGCATCGTCATCGCCAGCACCAGCGCCGTGGAGGTGAGGACCCAGGCCGTGTCCCCCGTATCGATCTTCAGCACAGGAGTTGCGGCAACGGCTTGTGCCGATGCGGCCGCTGTCTCCTGCGCCGCGACTGACCCTGTGAAGACCGCCAAGGTTCCCAGCATCACGACCGCGATGGTCAGGCCTATGACACTGAACGCCTCTTGGCGTCTACGCTTGCGACTGTCGATTCGTGCAGGGTCAATCACCATCGTCCTCCTTGCCTTCGGTCACCCGTTGCCTTACGAATAGGCCCGTTCATCATGTTGACTGAGATCGAGGCCCTTTCGCTCATCTTCTTCACTCACACGCAACCCAATCATTCCATCGACCAACTTCAGAATGACGAAGGTCCCGACAAACGCAAACACCACTGAGATCAGCACGGCCATCGCCTGGATGCCCAACTGTGCCGGGTTGCCATAAAACAGACCGTCTGCACCTGCGGCATTGATCGCCTTCGACGCAAAGAGGCCGGTTGCCAGCGCTCCCCAGATACCTCCAACACCATGGATGCCGACCACATCGAGGGCGTCATCATAGCCCAACTTGGTCTTCCACAACACCGCTAAATAACACAGAACTCCTGCCCCTAGCCCGATGACGATCGCCGCCACAGGGCCGACGAATCCGGAGGCCGGCGTGATCGCCACCAACCCCGCAACGGCGCCGCTCGCGGCGCCCAACACCGTCGGTTTGCCTCGATACATCCACTCCACGATCATCCAGGCTAAGGCCGCAGCGGCGGCTGCCGTATTGGTGACGACAAAGGCACTGACCGCTAGCGCCCCGGAGGCGACGGCGCTGCCAGCGTTAAACCCGAACCACCCGAACCAGAGCAAGGAAGCCCCCAAGACCGTCATCGGCAAATTATGCGGGACCATATGCTCCTTGCCGTAACCCAGCCGCTTCTTCAACACGATGGCGCAGGCCAAGGCCGCGGCACCGGAGCTAATGTGGACAACCGTTCCACCGGCGAAGTCCAGGGCTCCAAGGTTCCGGACCCAGCCCCCGACCGCCCACACCCAATGGGCCAGGGGATCGTAGATGAAGGTTGCCCAGAGCAGGGTAAACACCAGAAAAGCGCTGAACTTCATCCGTTCGGCCACCGCCCCCGTGATGAGCGCGGGCGTGATGACCGCAAACATCATCTGGAAAATCATGAAGGCTTGATGCGGAATCGTCGCCGCATAATCGGCGTTCGGCTCCAAGCCAACCCCGTTAAGGCCAAGCCATTCGAGCCCCCCGATCAGGTGCCCCTTGTCCGGCCCGAAGGCTAAACTATAGCCCCACAAGACCCACTGGATGCTGATCAGACAGAGAATCACAAAGCTCTGCATGATCGTCCCCAGCGCATTTTTCGAACGCACCATGCCTCCGTAGAACAGCGCAAGGCCCGGCGCCGTCATCGCAAGCACCATCGCGGTGGACACGAGGACCCACGTGGTATCGCCGGTGTCGATCTTCGGCGCAGCGGGAGGGGCCGGAACTGCCGCCTCCGGAGCCGCAGCAATCGGCGACGCCGGAGCCGGAGCTCCTGCGTCCTGTGCGTAAAGACCCGTCGCCCCCACCAAGATGGCGCAGGCTAGAACGGGAAGCATCGATGTCATGATACGAAGATATCGGTTCATAATGAGTTCCTCTCCTCCCCTGCTCAGAACATATAGATGACTTGGAATGACAGGGTTTCTTGATTGTTTGCCGGTCGGCTGCCATAGAGAAAGACGTTCTTATCGGACTTGTCGTACCGAAACTCGGTCCGCGTGATCAGCGAGGGAAAGGGTTTGTATTGGAGTGTAAAGGTGTTCTCCCAGAGTGTCTGGGCGATCCCTCCCGCTCCCGCGACACTAGAGCCAATCGGCGAGCTGCCGCTGGCACAGGTATTAGTCCCTCCGGCGAAACTGATTCCCCCCGTACAGGTCCTGGCGCCACCCGCATCCTCGAAGATCTCTCCCCGGAATCTGGCGCTCCATTGATCGGAGAAATCATGAATCAGATAGCCGGCAAACCCGTTCCATCGGGCATTCTGCGATCGGCTTACTGTGCTAGCATTCCCCTCATTGGCGTAGTAGGGCTCAAGAATGATGGTGTCCTTGTCGGTGGGCTTCAAGCTAATGATCGACCCCACCACCGTCCGCTTAGCCGTCGGATCGGCCTGGGTTGTGAAAGAAGCAGCCCCTTGCCCGTTCGATTGCTCCGCGCCATAGGACCCGTAGAAACTCACGCCGATCTTCTCGTGGGGGGTAATGGCTACCAACCATTCAAACGATTTCCCCCTGTTATTGTCAACGACGTTGTCCCAACCATTGATCACACCGATCGACGCGGTCACGATCGGATTGAAGGTATACGTCATGCGCACACCCGTCGTCGTAAAGGCTTGGCCCAATCCGAACATGAAGCTGCGCGAGAAGTTCGGGTTTTCGAAACTGTTGATCACTTCATAACCGATCAAGGTGTTGATCTTGCCGGCTTGAATTTTCAACCCATTGCCGACCGGGACGATGTACTCGCCATAGAGCTCCTGGAAGTCGAGTTCGTTGTTGCTAGTACCAGGGGCAAAATTTGTTCGCGCCCTCGTCACCCGGGCATCCATCCCGAAGTTCAGCCTTGCTCGGAAGCCAAGCCGGTCCAGCTCGCTCCCTCCTCCATCAGCGGGCCGTTCAAACATGAGCTGCGCCAGGTGCGGCATGAACGAATTGGCGTTGGTGTCGAAGATATGCAGTTGATTGAGGTTGGTGTTCGGATTGTTGAAGTTCTGCGTATAGGCCACATCGAGAAACCCGGAGGCCTTAAACCCCAGAGTCTTCCACAACGACGGCGCATCCGACTTCTTCTCCAATGCCTCCAACCGCTCTTGCACGGTCGGCGCGGGCGTCGGCGGAGCCACTTGAGCCAATGCTGCCTGGCTACCAAGCAGCGAAACCAATGCGCACATTCCTATCCCGATGAGACTGCGTACTGACATAATGACGGCCTCCCTCGTCCGATTGGTGATGTTGTGACTCACAGACCTTCTCTCGTTCACCTCGACGACGTTGTCGCCACGCACGCCATTGTGCGCAACCTCCAGCCCTTCCATGCCCATTCGATTCTCAGCTCCACGGCGATTCCCACCGGCCAATGTATACATCTCCCGCCTCATGTTCCTTGCCACTCAGCCTGCTGGATGTGGTCAAAAAAAAACGCCCTCTAGCCCGCTGGGGCCGGAGGACGCCATTGTCCATGCCGTACTATCTTGAGGCCGGTGGGAAACGCCGTTGTTCCCCTATCCGATGGGGACTCTTGTAACATGCTATCTGAAAATCTGTCAACGCCTATGCGGCCTTATACGAAAGAGGGAACTGGCTCATCTCCCCAAGCAGTCATCTCAGGGGATGACCACACGACCTCTCCAGCCTGGCGGTGGTCTGCCATCTATGCTAGATTTGCCAGCCATGACTTCCTTATTATTGCGCAGCACGAAAATGGTCAACTCAATCAAGCTGTTGTTATTACTAACTCTCTTCTGTTTGCTCGGCACCGCCTGCACCACATCCACTCAAACAGGCAATGTTCTCTCCGAGGATCCGCGCGGCACAGTGTCCCTTCAATCTATGGCTGATCGGTCGATTCAGGCCAGTCACTCGATCCATCTGGAACCAGCCCTCATCGCCCGAGTCTTGAGCGGGATGCGGGTCCAGGAACAGCAGAGAGGACTCCAAGACCTACTGGCAGGGTCAGCTTCTCCTGTCCCGGTTTTTTCGCCAGAAGAAGTTCAATTTCTCACTCCCAGAATTGCCAAGGCCCTGACGGCTGCGGGAACGGGAGAGGCCGTGTCATTTCAGGTCACTAGTCCTCGCCAAGGCACGGGGCGCTTGGAGCACTCCGTTACAGAGACGACAGCCGGCTCCCTCTATGCCTATGGCCTCTCGCTCTACGTCACCCTGTCGCAATACCGCTACGCACCGGCCCAGCCGAGCACCAACGACCCAGCCCACCGGCGTCTACCAGATCCCTCTGGCCTCTCAAACCGAATCCTGCTATTCACACCAAGCACGGCCCAACGGTCCGATAGTTTTCACCGCCCGACAGGGGGAAGCTCCAGCGACAGATTTCTCGCCATCGATTATCAACTCCTGCAGCAGGCCTCGCTATTGGCACCAGCTAGTGAACGAGCGACGCCTCCCGTCGAACACGTGGCTGCTCCGACTCGAGAGCAGCTTGCAGGGACCAGGCCACCAGACGCCCAGTTAGACTCGCCAGCTCAACGCGAGGCAGAGATCCATACGTTAAAGGATCTCGTCATCAAGAAAGACTTGGAGTTGGAAGTTCTCAGGAAGGAACTGCAATCGGTTCGGAAACAACTCGACAGCCAGAAGCGAAAACCCACGCTCCCCTCAAAGCCACAGCAAACAGCCCCGTAACCAGCATATCGCGGCCTATCGATTACGATAGCCGTTCGTAATCGGCATCCGGCGATCTTTCCCCAAGGCCCGATGCGTAATTTTGATACCGATCGGCGCTTGCCTACGCTTGTACTCGCTGCCATCGACCATCGCCATGACCCGTGCCACCGTCGCGCGGTCGTACCCCGCTTCGACGATCTCTTCTAGCGAGCGGTCTTCTTCCACATAGGCCTGAAGAATAGGATCGAGGACCTCATAGGGCGGCAACGAATCTTCATCCTTCTGGTCGGGCCTCAATTCGGCGGTCGGGGGCCGGCTTAACGTCCGTTTGGGAATGACCGGGGCCGAGCCTCTGAGATTGCGACGCCGCGCCAGATCGTACACCATCGTCTTAGGGACGTCTTTGATCACGGCAAATCCGCCGGCCATATCGCCGTACAACGTGGCGTACCCGACACTCATCTCGCTCTTGTTGCCCGTGGTGAGCACCAGATGGCCGAACTTATTGGAGAAGGCCATGAGGAGATTGCCCCGAATGCGGGCTTGGAGATTCTCTTCCGTCGTATCGGGTGCCCGGCCCTCAAACGTCTTCGCAAGCGCATCCCGGTACGTATCGAACAGCTTCGTGATAGGGAGGGTCCTGACAGAGATCCCGAGTCGCGCCCCCAACTCTGCGACATCTTCATAACTATCTTGCGACGTATAGGGCGATGGCATGAACAGACCCCAGACGTTCTCGGCGCCGAGCGCATCGACGGCAAGCACAGCGGTCAACGCCGAATCTACTCCCCCGCTCAAGCCGATCACAGCTCGAGCGAAACCGTTCTTCCTGACATAATCTCGCACCCCCAAGGTGAGTGCCAGATAGACCTCTTCCAACGGATCCAGGGTTGCCACCATATCGGGAACCGCACGCACCCGAGTCTTTGAAAGAGTGGGGAGCGCTGCGCTGCACATCTCTACCGCAGCGGCCACCTGTTTCGATAAAGCCTTTTTCCTCCCCTGAGTACGCCGCTCTCGCGCGACCGCCTCCATATTGAGGTCGGCGACGATCAGATCCTCCTCAAACGCTTTCCCCCGCGCGATGACCTCGCCCCGGTGATCAAGGATCACGCTATTTCCATCGAACACCAGTTCATCTTGCCCGCCAACGATATTGGTATAAGTAAGCACCACCCCGTTTTCTCGCGCACGGGTTGCCAGCATCTGCTCGCGTATCCGGCTCTTGCCCAGATGAAACGGTGACGCATTGATATTCACGATCACTTCGGCGCCCGCCGCCGCCTGGAAACGAGTTGGCCCTTCCGGCAACCAGACATCTTCGCAAATATTAACCCCGACCACCGTGCCGCGCAGACGAATGAGCGGTAGACGTCTGCCCGGATAGAAATACCGGCTCTCGTCGAACACCCCGTAGTTCGGCAAGTACCACTTACAATAGGTCGTGATGAGTGCCTGATCGGCGATGACCGCCGCGGCATTGTAGAGTTCGTGAGCACCGGCCGGCACGACTGACGAGCGAGCCGACTTTGGATCGAGGCCATCGCTCTGGCTGACATAGCCCACTACTGCGGCCAGGCCCCGGCACTGACGGACTATTTCCTGGAGCGCACGGCGATTGTCCTCGATAAAACGTGGTTTCAATAACAGATCTTCAGGTGGGTAGCCGGTGATCGCCAGCTCCGGGAAGGCCACCAAATCGGCCTTCGCTTTCCTCGCCTCGCGCAACCAACCAGTAATCCGGCGGACATTCCCGTCCAGATCCCCGACCGTCGGATTCATCTGCACCATGGCGATTCGAAACGTTCGCATAGCGACCACCAACGACATTTCACAGTTACAGCAACGTGCGAGGACAACACTACTGGATTAGCGTGCCTGGATTAGGAGGGGGGGGGAAACAGACGTTTCAACATTCCTGTTAGCCCCGCTGCCTATCCACCCGTCCGTCGATTTCCCCTGCCAGCAACACGGCCTCGGCGATCTCGCGCATCGACTTCCGCAAGTCCATACTTTGCCGCTGAATGAGTTTGAAGGCCTCTTCTTCTGTCAGCTTCTTCGAGCGCATCAGGTAGCCCTTAGCCCGCTCCATCAGCTTTCGAACCGCCAGCGCTTCCTGCATCTCAAACGACTTCTCAATCAGGGTCGTATGCTCGATGGCGATGGCAGCTTGATTGGCGATAGCCTGGAGCAGCTTCACCTCTTCGCTGGTAAACACGTGCGGGACAGACGTATAGCTATTGATCACACCCACCGCCTTCTCCCGCACCATCATCGGCACCGAAACCATGGAGCATAACCCTTCTTTCTTCGCCATGTCCGGGTACATATAGTCCTGCTCTTTGGTGACATCAGCCACGATAATCGGCCGACGGTCTTTCACCGCACGACCGCTGATGCTCTGGCCGATCTTCAGATTTGGCTTGCGGCGATACTGCTCACTGAGGCTTTGTGTCGCCTCGATCCGCAGCTCTCCGCTGGTTTCGTCCAATAACATGATCGAGCAGATCTTGGAACTCATCATTTGGGCGGTCATGGTCACCAGGAGCTGCAACACGTCTTCGATTAATCGATTCGAAGCCACCGTTTCGGAAACTAACGACAATGTTTCTACTTGAAGGGCCTTGCGTTTCATCTGATCGTAGAGCCGCGCGTTCTCGATGGCGCCGCCGACCTGATTCGCGATGGTCGAGAGCAGCGCGATCTCATCAGGCCGATAGCGTTTCGGCCGCTTATGTTGAACATTGATCACACCGACCACTTCCTTCTTGGCCATGATCGGCACGGAGACGAAGGCTTGATGGCGGTCTTCCGGAAGGTTGTGGAAAAATTTAAACCTCGAGTCGTCGCTTGCGTTGCTCGGAATCACGACGCGCGTTCGTTCCTGGGCGACCCACCCGGTAATCCCCTCTCCCAACCCGATCGTAATCCGGCCAATCAATTTCGGGTGAGGGTTTTTTGAGGCTCTCAGAATGAGCTCATCCTGGCCATCTGACAGGAGATACAGGAGGCAGGCATCCGCCTTGGTGACTTCGACGACCACTTCGACGATATGCTTGAGAACTGCTTCGAGGTCCAGTTGGTTGCTAATCGAGTCGGAGATACGATGGAGCACATCGACTTCGCGTGTCTTTTCCCGCAACGACTGTTGGAGCTGGGCCAGGGATGGAGTGCGTGCGGTCGTCATGATGAATCTACCTTCGCGTTGAAGATTTTCGGCGAGCGGAGCCCTTGCCCGACTGGCGACCACTCGTTAGTCGGCTCCCACGGCCATGCTTCGCGTGAAACCACTCGGCGCAGACCTGCTGCTCGATCGGACGAATGACCACCTCGCCAATCCGCACCGGCCATACCCCGATGACTTGCCCTCCAAGCACTTTCTTGTCATGTTGCATGGCGCTCCAGATGGACTTGAAAGAGGTCTCTCTCACCTGTTCGGACAGCCCGGCCCGCTGCACGAGACTCCTAATCCGTTCAACCACCTCATCCCCGCACAAGCCCATATGACGAGCCAGATCTGCCTCCTGCACCAACCCGACCCCAACCGCTTCGCCATGAATCAATCCACGATAGCCACCAAGTGACTCCAGTGCATGCCCAATCGTGTGGCCATAATTGAGGATGCGCCGTCGATCCGATTCTCGCTCGTCTGCTGCAACCACCTGCGCTTTGATCTCGCACGATCGTTTAATGACATGGGTAACAGGCGTCTCTTTCAGCTTCAACAATGCGGGAATTTCATGTTCTAGAAACGAGAAAAACTCTTCATCGGCGATAATGCCGTATTTGATGACTTCGGCTAGGCCAGCGATCCATTCACGGCGCGGCAAGGTACGCAATGTGAGGGGGTCGATCAGGACGGCCCGTGGTTGGTAAAAGGCCCCGATGAGATTTTTACCCAATCGGTGGTCCACGCCTGTCTTACCTCCGACACTGGAATCGACTTGCGCCACAAGCGTCGTCGGCACCTGGACGAACGGGATTCCTCGTTGATAAATCGCGGCAGCAAATCCGGTGATATCACCGACGACCCCACCACCGAGTGCCAGCAGCAGAGACTGACGTTCGAACTTGTGTCTGGCTAACGTATCGAGGATCTTGCTGATTGTGGCGAGCGTTTTAGTTGGCTCTCCCGGCGATAAGATAATCGGAGTGGGATCGTACCCAGCCTTGCGAAGCGAACGGAGCGTCCCTTGAAGATAATGGCTTGCGACATGCCGATCTGTCACAACCCCTATCTTTGGAGAAGTTGTAAAGCCCCTGATCCTGTCACCAACCGTGGCAAGTAACCCTGGCTGGAGCACAATGTCATAACTCCGCTCACCCAAGTCCACGGGTACGATCTGTCCTGCTACCTTAGGCATGCTCTAACGCATTCTCCCTTACCGCGACATACAAGTCCCCGGTCCAATATCTCGACAATGGACGAGAGTGATCTCAAGACCCCATATCAACTGCAGGAATGATGAACTGCGAGGGCTGAATTCTGAGGGATGGTATCACAATGGTATGGAAACTAGAAGATTGCCAACGACTTTGGCAAGCAGGAATGATCGGTGGGTTGAAATAGATCGCTTAGGGAATGAGGCAAGAGACCAGGGCGAAGCCCTGCAGCCGACATTCGATCATGCCGGTGCAGGGCAAGGGGATATGCGCTTAGCTCTTCACGATGCTGGGAGTTAAGAAGATGAGCAACTCCTGCTTGGCTACAGACTCGGTCTTCTGCTTGAAAAGCCATCCCAGCAAAGGAATGCGGGAGAGATATGGGATTCCGGCCACACTGTTGTTCTGCGAGTCGATGAAGACTCCGCCGATTACCATGGTCTCGCCATCGCGGATATTGACCAGAGTATTAGCTTCCCGGCGGTCAATACTCGGGCCGGCCGGATTGCTTCGCGCGCCAACGGCGTTTCTGGTCGCACGAACCTTCAGCTGAATGGTCTTACCCGACTCCTTCGGATCACGAGACGTAATCTGAGGAGTCACGTTCAGTTCCAAATTTGCATCCACAAATGTTGTCTGAGTTCCCTGGAGAGAGGTCGTCTGGAATGGGATCGATTCTCCCTGAGAAATCTTGGCCTCTCGCTTGTCCAAAGTCGTGATCTTCGGCGAGGCGATGACCTTACTCAAACCGAGCAACTCACCTGCCGACAACCGCATGTCCAACTTTGCGCCATCTGTTCTGCCAATCGTAAACCCAACACCAGGAGTTGCCACCAACCCACCAACTGTCGCAGGAAGATTGACCAAAAAGTCAGATGTTTGATTCCCAAATGACCCGACATTACCTGTCTTGAAGTTGGCCACCCCACCGCCCCCAAGCTGGTTGACATTCTGCACGCCCCACTGAACACCCAGCGAACGAGAGTAGGTCGTATCAGCCTGCACAATCCTGGCTTCGATTTGGACTTGAGGCACTTCGAGATCAAGGCCATCAACCAGTTGCTTCATCACTCCAATCTTGCTTTCCGTATCCCGAACGATTAATGCATTGGTTCCCTGACTTATTTGCATCAACCCCCGAGGGCTCAAATACTGCCGAAGAGCTGTCATGAGTTCCGTCGCCTGCAAGTTTCTAATATAGAACACCCTGTCGACCAGGTCTTCCGCTTTTGTCTTGGCATCCTTCGCCTGCGATTCCTCATTTTGCTGTTTCGCAATATTCGCCAATGAGTCGATCCAGAGGATGTTGCCCTGCCGAATCTTACCTAACCCGTTCATCTTCAAAATCATATCGAGCGCCTGATCCCAGGGCACACTCACGAGTTTCATCGTGACCTTGCTCTTGACCCCTTCACCAACCACCATGTTAAATCCGCTCACTTCGGCAATGAGGCGCAGTACATTACTGATATCCGCCTGCTGAAAGTCGAGTGAGATGCGCCGACCGACATAGCGCGTTTCTCCCACGACCAAATCTTCCTTGGGCGTGCTCTTCTCTCCACTATCGGACTCAGAAGTCATCTGAACCGGTCGGACATAATACTTCAGTGACGATTGCCGAACAGCGGTCATTACACGCTGAGCCCCTCGAGAATTCGCACTCACTTGAAGCGGCTGTCCTGCTGATTTCTCCAGCTTGATCGTTTTGGCCTCCGCACCACGGGGATAATCAGCAACCGTACGCATGTCCGCAACGGCATCATGTCGGAGTGTCACGATGAGATTCGCCCCTTGCGGCTCAACCGAGTAGTCCGCCTGACCAGCAAGATCCAATACCACTCGCACTTTATCGGCATGATAACCCAGGCGCACTTGCTTCAAGAACTGATGATTCACCGAAAAGACCGGCTGATGTATGGCTGAAGCAACGTGCGGGATATCGATGATGAGACGCCGCTCGTCGAGACGCGTCACCTCATGTGCCAGCCTGCCGTCGCCCGAGATGACAACACGAATATCGTGAGACCCACGCTGAATGTCGATGCGGGTCAGGGTCTGTGCCAGTTCGCCCTCTGTACTCGAGGGCAGATGTGAGTCGACAGCAGGCCAATCGGTTGATGCCCCCATCGATGGCACCGCCATCGGAATACTGAGCGCTCCCACCGCCGAGAGCATACGGACAAATGATGTCGTGGTCATGGTCAGCTTAGGTATCATTCTACGCCCTCTTTCGGGTGAAGGAGCTTGACGTACTCCCGCTCCTGTTTGCTCCCATACACATCTGTAAACCTTTCTTGCACCACAATGCCTTTCTCAGTCACTGCACTGACTACACCATTATTGGGACCGATACGCGTTCCACGACGCACCGTATAACCATTCCCATCTGGTGTCTGGATCATAGCCGTATACCCATAAGCCCCCCAGACCACCGCGATCAGGTTCATCTCAGTGAGCCCTACTCGTTGGAGTGGAGGCAAGGTTGGATCAATCGGCCCAAGCCCCAACTGTTGAAGTACTGGCGCAAACGGATCTCGCCGCCCTGAAGGATCGTATGAATGTGCGCCTGCCGGCTCCAACAATGAATTGGGCATACCGGGTTGAGCATTCTCCTCAATGGCTGCCGCAGCTACAGATGGAAACGGTGCGGGCCTCGAAACATCATTGAGAGAAGGAGCTTTCAACGTATCCTGCCGCATCGAACTGATCTGCTTAACCTGAGAACTCATGCCGGTCTCAGCAAATACCAGTCCGACAGAGATAAATAGGAAGGCACACCCAATGAGCGTTAATCCTGTTGTCTTCATGTTCGACCGCCATTGTTCACAGATGGCATTCATCGCGTATTGCCCCATACACATCAAAGCTCTATCCCCTATTTCTTCGGAGGAATCGCCGGAGCCGCTGTAGCCGACTTGGGCTCCTGAGTTGCCGCATACGCGACGAGATCAAATACGGTCTGTGTGACAACCCGCCCCTTCTCAAACTTAGGAGCACCCATCTTAAGGCCAGACACGGTCACAATCCGAGGTAACGCATTGATGCGATCGAAAAATAAGGCGGCCGTATGGTACCCGCCAGAAACCTCTACGTTAACCGGCATTCTCACAAAGAGTTTCGACGCATCTTCCGTCCTGGCACTTGGCTTCCACAATTTGATATCGAGACCAAGCCGAACTCCCAAGTCCGACACCTGCTTCAACAGCATCACCGCTTCGTCTTCAGGCGGAAGTCGTTCTTTCTTCTTCGCAAGCTCAATCTCAAGTTGCTTACTCGCGGCTATGAGCTCATCGAGATGCTTCACCTTAATCGTCAAAGTTTGAATCTCTCCATCGAGAGTACCAATCGCACCTTGAAGCCCTGCGATTTCCGTCGACTTTGGCTCTGCCACATAGTAGTAGAAACCCACGATAATTCCCGCAAGAACCATCAGAAGGAGCCCCGCCTTCTGAATCAGAGGGATTGCTCGCAATACGTCAAGATTAATAGACGGCAGGTTCATAGATTTTAGCCTTTGAGACGGAACCCCAGTTTGAACTGATAGATGTTGAGTTGGCTCTCCACAGCAGCCCGGCTTTCCTGAAGGTTGATATTGGTAAAATAGTCAGTGCGGCGCAAGTTGTTGACGAATTCCACCACATCGTCATTGGTCGCGGCGCGGCCCTCAAGGTCAATCTCTTTCCCCGTGACCGCGACTCGTACCAGCCAGACCTTGAGTGGCTCTAAGCTCTGACTGACATGGTCGAGTACCCTGACAGGGCCGACACGTGACTTCTCTAGCTCGTCAATAATACGATTCTTGTCTTCCAGCACCTTCTTCCGGCTTTCAAAATCGGAAACCTGCTTGACTTGCTCCTTCAACTGCACGACCTGCTTTTCCAAGTCTGATTTTTTAGCCTGCTGTGCACTTATTTCTTCATCAAGCGACGCCGAATACCACCAACAGCCGGCCAGCGTAATCACCATCAACCCCACACCCAACAGGGCCTGGGCTCTGACATCATACTGAGGCTTGGCCTTGCGCCCCTTTAGTTCTGGCAATAAGTTAATACGAATCATCGATCGCCTACCGATCTAAGGGCCAAGCCAACCCCCACAGCAGCTAATGGTGCCAATGCAGCCAACGCGTCCTGATCAAAATCGCTCCCCGATGTATCGATTTCACTAAACGGATTGGCGACCTCGACATCGGCCTGCATGCGATCTTTTAGTTGTACGACCAAGCCCTTGACCTGAGCGCCCCCTCCACACAAGAGGACATGCTGAACATCCGCATCTGCCAAGGTGGACTTAAAATAGTCGATAGTACGGGCGATCTCAGATGCCACCTCAGCATTCACACTGTCGATAACCGTAGTCACTGCAGCCTGATTGCTCCCAGCCGAGCGCTCGCCTTTTTTCGTTTCTTCTGCCTCTTCGTAGGACATACCCATTTCTCGTTGAATCGCTTCCGTATAGCGATTCCCTCCGATGGGAATATCACGTGTAAACAACGACGTACCGCCTCGAACAATGTTGATATTCATGACACTCGCGCCAATATTCACGAGCGCCGTCGTATCCTCCTGCGAAACGGGATAATTGATCCCGTGCATGTTTTCAATCGCAAAGGCATCCACATCCATAACGAGCGGAAACAACCCGGCCCCTTTGACAAGTTCGGTCAGCTCATTGATCTTATCCTTCTTGGCCGCAACAAGAATGATCGACATATCTCCCTGTGCATCGCCCGAAACCTCAGGAGAGGGCAACACACTGAAATCGATGTTCACCTCATTGATATCGAAAGGAATATATTGTTCTGCGGCCAGTCTCACCTGTCCCTCCAGCTCCTCATCGGGCATTGGCGGAAGACTGATCTTTTTAATGATGACGGCATGGCCGGAAATCGACACCGCGACCTGCTTTACCTTGACATTCGTTTCCTCAAACAATTCCTTGATCGCCGATACCACCCGCCCCTCGTCCATCACCGTGCCATCGACAATTACTTCCGGCTCAAGCGCTTTAAACCCAAACTTCTGGAGAATGAAGCGTCCGCGGCTTTCCTTCAATTGAACGAGCTTGATACCGCTCGACCCAATATCCAGGCCTACAAGCTGCCGCTTGGGAGTGAACATCGTGAACAGGTCGGTTTCTGCAAGACCCTTGAATGAAGTAAATGAACTCAACATTGATGCCTCTGAATGTATAGGGCTACCCCTGAAAAACACATAATCATGCAGGAATTGTATCGACCATCATCCATATTCGAACATGGCTCCGGACATCGCATAACGTGACTCTTTCTCGCAATCGGGACTGTCAAACATATGACAGCTGCACGTTATGGCTACTTACTGGACAGCAACGACCTCTTTACCTAAAGCCCGATCCTGGCCTGCCTACTGGTGATTCTCTCCAGGCACAGGCTAAGTATAGTCCATATGCTCTACCTGTCAAGCAAATGACTTTTAGAGACACGAGCACCCATGGAAGCTTGGAAGTGAGGCCTAACTATGCTGGAGAGGGTTACTGCTTATTGAGATCGCGGTGGGCAATGGTCACTTGATACCCAAATGCAGCAAAGCTTTCCTGGAGCCGCCCGGCAATAGCCACAGACCGGTGACGTCCGCCAGTGCAACCAATCCCAACGTTCACATAGCTGCGGCGTTCTCGCTCGAAGAGGGGGATCAGAAACTTAAAGAGGCCTTCAAGCTGCCCGATGAACGCGACTGCGTCAGGATCGGTCAGCACATAGTTCCGCACGCGAGGATCTTCCCCGGTCAATGGCTTGAGGTCAGGGACAAAAAACGGATTCCGCAAGAACCGGACATCGAACAAAAGGTCGATGTCGTAGGGCACACCGAACTTGAAACCGAACGTCACCAGTGAAATCGTCAGCAGGCGCGGCGTCCCCTCCTGTCCGAACCGCCGGGCCAGTAACTCTCGCAATTCATGCACCGTCAAATCGGAGGTATCAATAATGCGGTCGGCATGGCGTCGCAGCTCCGCGAGTCGCTCTTTCTCAAAACGGACACCTTCCAACACAGGGAGATGCGGCAGGAGTGGGTGAGGCCGCCGAGACTCCGAAAAGCGCCGAACCAGCACCTCTTCGCGCGCCTCAAAAAACATGAGCTCAACCGAATGGCCAAGCACTTTGACCCGCTCAAGAATACCGACGAGATCGGAGAAAAACACACGTTCCCTGACATCGATGCCGAGCGCGACGTTCTTAATCTCCCCCCCCTGCTGATGGCACAACTCGACAAACGTCGGCAGAAGCGCCGGTGGCAAATTATCGACGCAAAAGTACCCGACATCTTCGAAGCACTTGAGTGCGTGCGACTTCCCTGAGCCAGAAAGACCGCTAACCACCACCAACTTAAGTCCGGCCATACAGACCTATCCCTTACGAAAGATCGATGAGCACAACTTGATCGCGACCGACACGCTGAAGAATCTGCAACTTCCCTGAGGATCGTTCAGTGAACACCAGCAACGAACCAGGCAGAGGATCTAGTCGACGCGTTGCCTCTTTCAAGGTGATCACAATCCGAGCCGGACGAACCACCTCAATGTCAGGCCCAGGCTCCTCCTTGGGCAAAGCCGGCCGTAGAATCTTCCGCGCCGACTTCTTGATCGGTGCCTTATGATCGACCTGACGCTCCTTGAGCTTTCGAAGCTGCACATCCAGTCGATCCACCAGTTGATCGATCGTTGCATACATTTCTGACGTCGAAGCTTTTGCCTGAATCCGCCGCCCCTGCACGGTACAGACCACCTCCGCTGCATGCTGAAGCTTGCTCACACTCAAAATCACTTCCAGATGGCTCA
This sequence comes from Nitrospira sp., assembly GCA_009885705.1. Classification (GTDB taxonomy): domain Bacteria; phylum Nitrospirota; class Nitrospiria; order Nitrospirales; family Nitrospiraceae; genus Palsa-1315. Next base: position 17,152 of record VFKF01000216.1, read on the forward strand.
GCTTCAGATCATATCGCACCAGCCGCTCAAACCGGCTTTCTACATGCGCCCTGAGAGCTGCCGTCACCACGAGATGTCGACCGGTAATTTTCATCGGCATGGATCCTTTCCTACTCACTGGCCTCGGCCAGCGCTGGCACTCAAAGATATGGATAAACGCAAACCGCCATCACTTCAGAGGGAATAACAAATACGCGGTGGGAACGCGCTTGAGGCTGAACACAATAGGCTTAAAAAAACCGCTTCCGCTGGGTTGCCGAGGGAATATGTTCTTCCGCCCGGTACTTCGCCACCGTCCGTCGTGCGATCACCACTTGCTTCGTAAGCAGCCTGGCCGCAATCTCTTCATCTTTGAGGGGGTGACCTGGATCTTCCTCCGCCACCATGACCCTGATCATCTCTCTCACCGTGACAGACGACATCATATCGGACGGCTGATCTGCTCGCTGCAGGCCCGCATTGAAGAAGAACTTCAGCTCCAGCATGCCCTGCGGACAATACATATATTTGTTTGCCGTCACACGGCTGATCGTCGACTCGTGCATCCCAATATCCTCAGCCACCTGCTTGAGTACCAACGGCTTGAGAAACTGCACGCCTTTTTCAAAGAATTGCTCTTGAAACTTTACGATACTCGACACGACCTTCACAATCGTCTTATTCCGCTGTTCGATACTCCGAATGACCCATTGTGCCGCTCGCAGTTTCTCATCCAGATAGGCTTTCGTCTCCGCCGACCCACTCTCACCCGCCCCCATCAATTGCTTATAGTAGGGACTGATCCGCATGCGAGGCAGTCCATCATCATTGAGGACCACCACCCACTCCCCCTCATTTTTGACGACGAACACATCAGGAACAATCACATAGTTTTGGGTGTTGATAAAGGGGCGCCCAGGCTTCGGCTCAAGCACTTCGATCACCTTCGTCGCCTGAAAGACCTCTTCCACCGTAACGTCTAACGCTTTTGCGATCCTCGCATACTGCCGTTTCTCCAGATCTTTGAGATGGTGCTGGACAATGGCTTCAACAATCGACCCCTTCAGTGCGCCAGGCCGAGCCCCCAACGATCCCATGGGACTCTTTCCCAAATGTCCGATTTGCAAAAGCAGGCATTCCGACA
>VFKF01000158.1 GCA_009885705.1 Nitrospira sp.
GATTGGCCAGGCGGCAAATATCGAACGGGAAAAGCAGTTCATGAGCGGCGTCAAGGAGTGGAAAGGATTCAACGTGACGGCTCAGGCTGTGGGCGATGACGCAACCTTCTACGAGTGCAACATGGACTTCATTGCCACCAATGGGCAGCCGGTCCATATGGAGCAAGTGGTGGTGGCGAAGTGGAAGAACGGCAAGATCGTCCACGAGCGGTACTACTACGATAGCGGTGCGAGCAAGTAAGGCACTGAGATCTCATCACCGAGGGAGCCTGTGATGCCGGACAGACAATGGACGGACATTGGAAGTGTCGAAGAGCTGAAGAAGAAGCCTCTGCAAGCAGTCTCTTCCGGGAAGACGACCATCGCGCTGACGTATAAAGACGGCTCGTTTGCCGCGATTTCCGGGGTCTGCAATCATGTTGGTGGACCATTGGGTGAGGGCACGTTCGACGGCGACTATGTGGTCTGCCCCTGGCACTACTGGAAATTTCATCGCCAGACCGGTCAAGGAGAACCGGGGTACGAACAGGATCAGGTTCCGGCTTATGAGACCAAAGTGGAGAACGGCCGGCTCTCTATCGACCTGTCGTCGGCGACGAAACGAAAGAAGCAGAAGCACGCGCCCCATCCGCTCGCACGCCCGGTGGTGCGCCAGGCAGGCCCGATCCGCGTCGTGGGGATCTCGACCACGGCCATGACAACGGAGCATCCCCGGTACAGCACCTCCGACGCGATGTTGGACGTGGCGCTGGACCATGCCCGTAGCGCGCTTAAACTGGAAACGCAATGCATTAAGCTTCGTGAGTTGAACTTTCGATCCTGTGAAGGGTTTTATTCCAAATCGGCTCAGGCCTGTACCTGGCCCTGTTCGATCACGCAGATGGATCAGACGGATCAGCTCGACCGCGTGTACGAAGCGATCGTGCATTGGGCCGATGTGATTTTGATATCAACCCCGATCCGCTGGGGCAACGCTAGCAGTCTGTATTACAAGATGGTCGAGCGGATGAACTGCATCCAAAATCAGGAGACCATCGCGAATACACACTTGCTGAAGAACAAGGTGGCGGCATTCATCATCATGGGCGGGCAAGATAACGTCCAGGGGGTGGCCGGGCAACTCATGACCTTTTTTGCCGAAGTCGGCTGCCAGTTTCCGCAGTTCCCGTTCATTGCGCATTCCCGTGGTTGGAGCGCGGAGGACATGGAACGGAACGTCAAGGAAGTGCAGAACAGCCAGGAACTTCGAAAAGGGGCGCAAGAACTCGTTGTCCGCGCTGCGGATTTGGCCAAGCTCATGATCGGCGGGCAGCTTCCTGAACATCCGCTCGCCCGTGGCGGGCGGAAGGCCCATCAGCTCGATAGTGAGCCGACCGGGTAAGTCATCGGCATAGACAGATTATATGTTACGAATCGCGTCTCCTATCTGTGGGGTGCAGGAATGAGGGCTCACTATCTCGGCCATGTCGTGTTCTACGTAAAAGATTTGCAGCAGTCCCTTGCCTTCTATCGGGATCTGTTGGGTTTCAAGGAGGTTGGGCGGATTTTCAACGGGGCGGCGGCCGCGCTGACCTCCGGACGGACCCATCACGAACTGCTGCTGATTCAGGTCGGTGCTGCGCCTGGTCCGCTCGAAGGACGCCGGCGCGGGCTCTATCATATCGGGATCAAAGTCGGCGACAGCCTCGACGAGTTGCGCGCGGCGAAGCACGAGCTGGAGCAGGCCGGGATCACGATCGACGGCATGAGCGATCATACGGTGAGCCAAAGCCTCTATCTGCGCGATCCGGACGGGAATGAGATCGAGGTGTATGTGGACGCAGATGAATCGATCTGGAAGAACGATCCGGCGGCGGTGCTGTCGCCGATCAAGCCCCTGTTGCTCTGATCGTAGGTGCGATGTAGAGAACTCTGTGCATAAAGAGGTAGACTGAGCGGCTCCTATACACTGGAATCGGCTTGATCATGGTACCAAAACATACGGCTCCACATATCGTGTCCTACGGGTTTGCGGCTGTTTTGTTGGCTATGCCCGTTGGCTGTAAACAAGATGCGGGATCCGCCCCGGCTCCTCAGGTCTCGCAAGTCGAGGTGATGACGGTGGTTCGTCAGACGATCCCGGACGAACCGGAATTTATCGGGCAAGCCGAGGCCTCGCGTCCGGTGGAGATCCGTTCGCAAGTAACCGGCTTGTTGAAGGCCGTGCTCTATCAGGAAGGGCGTGACGTCAAGAAGGGCGACCGCCTCTATCACATCGATCCCGTTCCTTTCCAAGCCGCCGTGGCGATCGCGA
>VFKF01000515.1 GCA_009885705.1 Nitrospira sp.
CAGGCTCGACCTATGGCGGGGCCAAGCGCTGGTTGCCCGAACGATTTGCCGAGGTCACGGATCGGCTCTGTCATACGATTCGTCTGTCTCGTGGACAAGAAGTCAGCGTGGTCATTTTTGGCGCCAAGGGGGAAGAGCGGTTGGGCCAGGAAATTGCTGCGAATCTGTCGTCGAAATCGTTGGTCTTGTCCGGGGCGACGACCATCCGTGAATTGATGGCGGCAGTGAAACGCTGTGAAGTGCTGGTCACGAACGATACCGGTCCCATGCATATTGCATCTGCATTTCAAGTGCCGGTCGTGGCGATTTTCGGGCCGACCGATTGGCGCACCACGTCGCCGTTTGGGAGCGCCCATGCCATTGTGCGGCAACCGGTCGATTGCGCGCCATGTCTCTTGCGTGAATGTCCCATCGACCATCGGTGCATGACCAGGGTGACGGTTGATCAGGTCTATGAAGCAGGACTATCAAGTCTGTCTAGTCGGGGAGGTCTGTCTGGTCTATCTGGCCAGACAGATCTGACTCGACCGAACCAGACAGACCAGATAGACCAGATAGACCAAAGAAACATTCTGGAGGGTGTGACCGTCTTTCTGGATCGAGATGGAACACTGAACTACGATCCTGGCTATCTGAGCGTGGCCGCTGAGTTGAAATTGCTGTCGGGAGTTGGGCCTGCCCTGGCACGGTTGAAACGGGCTGGTGCGAAACTAGTGGTCGTGACGAACCAATCCGGTGTCGGTCGTGGGATCTTTACCCTCAAGGATTTGGAAGCCATTCATGCCAGATTGGAGGGTCTGTTGGAGCAGGAAGAGGTAGCGCTTGACGCGATCTATTTCTGTCCGCACCATCCTGACGATGGCTGCCGCTGCCGCAAACCGAATATCGGAATGGTGGAGCGGGCCCGGTCGGAGTTGCAACTCGATCTTCGACGCTCCTATTTAATTGGCGATCACGCACGCGACATCCAATTGGCGAAGCGGGTGGGAGCCAAGGGGATTCTGCTGACGACCGATCTCGTGGATGCCCAGGCGCTCGATGCCCTGCAAGCAGCAGAGGCGATGCCTGATGCCGTGGCGACGTCCATGGCTGAGGCCGTGGATTGGATACTGGAGGACGCAGCGAAGACGCTGCTCAGGTCGATAGGCTGAAGGTTGGAAGGCGGAAGGTTTTGGAGACTAGGGGCTCGAAGTTCTCAGACCTTCGGTCTTCAGCCTTCAGGGTGTCCATCATGCGTGATCATACAAAGCTTCGAGCATTCGAGTTGGCCGATGAAGTTGTCGTGGCGGTTTATCGAGCCACCGTAGAGTTTCCGAAAGAAGAGTTGTTTGGACTGACTTCTCAAATTCGGCGGGCAGCAGTTTCAGTCCCGTCTAACATTGTAGAGGGTTGCGCTCGTGAAACTGAGGCGGAGTATCTTAGGTTTCTCAGTATAGCCTTCGGGTCCTTGAGAGAATTACACTATCAACTAAATTTGTCCAAGCGCTTGGGCTTCTTGCTCAACGAGGATTCATCTTCGCTTGAGCTCAAGATCGTAGAGACGGAGAAGGTGTTGAATGGCTTGATTTGTGCCTTGCGCGATTAACTTATGGCCTTCAACCGGACGATTCATAACCTTCAGCCTTCAACCTAAACACCTGAGCCCATCATGCCAGACTATCGTAATATCCTGTTGATCAAGCCAAGCTCGTTGGGTGACATCGTGCATGCGATGCCAACCTGTGCGGCAATCCGCAGGGCCTACCCCAAGGCTCGTCTGACTTGGCTGGTGAAGCGGCAATGGGCCGGTCTCGTCGAGCGGATCGACGGCGTGGATCGAGTCTGGTCGGTGGAATCCACGCTGCAAGGGTGGCTCTCCCAGGTGGCCCCTCTTCGTGCCGAGCATTTCGATCTGGTCGTGGATTTGCAGGGGCTCTTTCGGAGCGCCGCCATTGGGAGGCTCACAGGATCTCCTCTGCTTGTAGGA
>VFKF01000514.1 GCA_009885705.1 Nitrospira sp.
AAGTCCTTCTCCGGCACCTCGAAGATCAATTCGTCGTGAACCTGGAGAATCATTTTCGTGTGCGGCATCTCGTGATGTAGCAGATTGTTCACGTTGATCATCGCCACTTTAATAAGATCCGCGGCTGAGCCCTGGATCGGACTATTTACGGCCATGCGTTCGCCGAATCCACGCTGCACCGGATCGCCGCTCTGCAACTCGGGAATCGGACGCCGTCTGCCGAGGATCGTGGTGGTGTAGCCTTTTGTTTTTCCTTCCTCGATATTCCGATCCATTAAGACGCGCACGGCGAAAAATTTTTCAAAGAACGTCTCGATGTACTTCTTCGCATCCGCCTGCGACACGCCGATGTTCTGCGAAAGGCCGAACGGACTGATCCCGTACACAATGCCGAAGACGACCGTCTTGGCCACGCGCCGCATGTCTCGCGTGATCTGACTGGAGGGCAGACCGAAAATCTCCATGGCCGTCGCCATGTGGATATCCTCCCCCTTGGCAAACACGGCGAGCAAACGCGGATCTTGCGACAGGTGCGCAAGGATGCGCGGCTCGATCTGGCTGTAGTCGGCGCAGAGCAGGGTATGGCCGGGCGGCGCGATGAAGGCTTCTCTGATTCGTAATCCGTACTCACCCTTGACCGGAATATTTTGCAAATTCGGTTCGGTAGAGGAAAGCCGTCCGGTCGCTGCGACGGTCTGATTGAGCGAGGTATGGAGCCGCTTGGTCTCAGGATTCACCAGTTCCGGCAATGCATCCACATAGGTGGACTTGAGTTTGCTGAGGCTCCGATAGTTCACGATCTGAGCGGGCAATTCGTGCTGTGTGGCGAGCTGCGTCAGCGTATCTTCATCGGTCGAGTAGCCGGTCTTGGTCTTTCTGATCGGCTTGAGCCCCAACTTCTCGAAAAGCACCGTGGCGAGCTGCTTCGGCGAATTGATGTTGAACTCGCCGCCGGCCAATCCCTGGATCGTTTCGATCATCTTGTCGAGGTCATGTTCCAGTTCTTTGCTAAGCCTCTTCAGCCCCTCGACATCCAATAAGAATCCGTTCCGCTCGATCTCGGCCAAGACCGCCACCAGCGGCATTTCAACATCGTGAAAGAGCTTGAGGCTGCCCTGTTCCGACAGTCGTTCCGTCAAGGGCTGGGCCAGCTTCGCCAACACCGACGCCGCCTCTGTCGCCTCCTCTTGTGACCCCGTATCCTCGGCATCGAACAGCGATTTCGGCGCAACCTTCTCCTTCTTCCCTGTCCCAAGCCGATGGTCCAGCACTTCCAACGCAATGGTTTCGAGCTGGTGATCGCGGCGGTTGGGATTCAGCAGATAGTCCGCGACCATCGTATCCAGGTACGGGCCCGCGAGGGTCACGCCGATACGGTGAAACACCAGCAAGGTCGCTTTCAGATCATGGACCACCTTGGTTCTCGTGGAGTCGTGCAGCAAGGCAATGATGGGCCGCATATAGGCATGGACGTCGAGCGGAATGAAGGCAGTCTTCTCTCCGGTAGACAGGGCGATGCCCTGCACATCTGCCTGGACGACGGGCCCGGGGGACAGCAGACATTGCAGACCGAGCACGCCACCCTGCGGCAAGCCCTCCACAAATCGCTGAGCAGAGGGTTCATCCTGCACGAGCGCCGTCTCCACCACTTCCTTCTCAGCCTGTGTGAACGAGGACTGGAAGGATTTCAGCAGTTGGGTGAATCCCAATTCACGCAAGAGTTCTGTGAGCTGGTCCTGATGCGGCGGTTTCAGATGATAGGTCTCTGGCTCAAAGGGGATAGGGCTATCCAGCTGGATGGTCACCAGCCGCCGGCTGAGGCGGGCGTTCTCGGTCTGGTCGATCAGGAGAGCCTTGATCCGGGGCGGCGTGACTTCTTCGACGCGCCGCAAGAGCTCTTCAATCGTGCCGAACTGGGCGATCAACTTCATCGCGGTCTTCTCGCCGATACCCTTCACGCCGGGGATATTGTCCGACGCATCGCCCATGAGCCCCATGACCTCGACGACGCGCGCCGGCTCGACGCCGAAACGCTCACGGCATTCCGCTTCACCGAGCCATTTGTCTTTCACCGGATCGTACATGCGCACGTGGGGTGTCAGGAGCTGGAACATATCCTTGTCGCCTGTGACGATAACAACATCGTATCCGTGCTGCTCCGCCTGGTGCGCGAGTGTGCCGATCAAATCGTCCGCCTCATGCCCGGACTGCCGGACTGCTGGAATGTTGAGGGCGTCCACCACGCGATGGATGTAGGGAATCTGAGCACTCATGCCGTCCGGCATCGGCGGCCGTTGCGCCTTGTAGGCCGTGAACTCCGCGTGACGCAGGGTCGGGCCCTTTTCGTCGAACGCCACGACGAGGCCGTCCGGTTTCTTCTCGCGCATAATCTTCAGCAACATCGTCGTGAAGCCGAGGATCGCGTTGGTCTGGAGGCCCTTGGAATTATTCATCGCCGGGAGGGCGAAGAATGCACGATAGATATAGGCGCTCCCATCGATCAGATAGAGCGTCTTGCGGTTGGATTCGAGGCTGGGCATGGTGTTGAAAATAGGCGTTAGGGATCGGGAGCCAATGTCAGCGGTGGCTTATCGAACTTGTGGCGCATAGAATTGATGATGCCCAGCAGGGTCGGCTGGCCGACCATTTTGGCCTCCAACTCGCGCTTTCTCGGGAAATCCATGAGCGACACCCCGATCAGCATGGTGAGCAGGCCCTGCCCTGGCAAAAAGACCATCGCGAAGCCGACTAACACAAACACCACACCCACGACGTTCTTCACGACCAACCCCAACAAGCGCAGCACAGGGTGATGGTCTTTCATCCAATGGCGGGGAGTGCGCGTGTCGAAATAATCGGCCGGCAAGCGGACCAGAATCAACGGGATGGCAATCAGCGAACCGATAAAGCCGATGACCGAGGCCACGGTGAGACCGATCAGCACATCGACCGGAATCCATTGCTGAATTGTTGCGAGGAGACCATCCATGGGACGCGCATCCTAACATGCGACCTTGAGGCACTCAAGCCAACGATCGGGTGGTATCGACGGTTTACGGCGCCTTTCGCAACGGGCTATAATCTCTCTACTATGTCGCCCCGCTCGCCCTTTATAACGCTCCTCAGTCCTGTGCTCGGGGTGGCACTCTTGACCGCGGGGTTCTTCACGACTCCCTCCTTCGTTGGTGCATCGGACGATCTTCACATCGAAATTACGAAAAAGGGCCTGGGCAAGGAAGTCGTCATCACGCAGGGAACCCGCGAGTGGTTCATGCTGATCGAGGTGACCCCGGAAAATTCTGTGGTCCTACGGCAGGAAAAAGAGCAGGATCGGTATCTCGTGGACGAAAGTGAAACCCATGACCGCCCCATGACCATGGGCGAAGTCGATGCGGCCATTGCCGATTATGTGAACAGCGTCAAAGCGCGCGCCCCAAAGAAATAACGACCACCGATGCCACCCCAACCCAAGTTCGTCATCTTCGCCCATCACGCCACCTACGATACGCTGCACCAGGTCGCAACCCTGGGGCTCACGGCCGCGGCGATGGGGAAAGACGTGATCGTGATCCTCCTGTTCTGGACGATCAAGAAACTGGCCGAAGGCAACATCGACGCGATCGATTTTCCGCCGGAATATGCGTCATCGGCAGACGAAGTCGCTCGGCTCTTGAAAGAGAAGAAGGTCCCGAAGATTTCGGAAATGTTTCACGATGCAAAACAGGTCGGGAAGTTTCGTCTGATCGCCTGCAGCGCCGGCCTGGAATATATGGGCGTGGACAGCGCCGCCGTCACAAAGAATGTCGATGAAGTCATGGGACTCCCTGCCATTATCAGCCTGACATCCGGGGCAGAAACGACACTCTTCATCTAAATACGTCGCTCGTATCTCGTCGTTCGTCTCTCGCAAGAAAATCCGATTCCCCAGAAACGCTTCACGAAATACGCTTCACGCTTAACGG
>VFKF01000183.1 GCA_009885705.1 Nitrospira sp.
CCCACCGGCGCGGCCTTGCTGGCCTCCGCGGCGAAGTATGGGGGATTTGAGGACCGGAATAACGACAATGCCGTCGATCTGACCGGCTCGCAAGCCTGTACCTATCCGGCCGGGTCCAACCTCGGGAGCGGGACGAGCACCAGCAATCCTGAGTGGGACCTTGATGGGCCGGCGGGTGTGCCGGATTGCGTCCCTGATACCTTCTTCGACGCAGCGGAGGGTGACGATCTGGAGGCACAGATCAATGCGGCGATCGCGGCGATCTTGAAGAAGGCCGCATCCGGGACCTCCATTTCCGTATTGGCCTCCTCGTCCACAGGAGAAGGCGCGCTCTTCCAGGCCTTCTTCTATCCCTCCACATTTGAGGGCAACAATGAAATCAAGTGGACCGGCTATGTGCAGGGTCTGTTCGTGGATCCCTTTGGGAATCTGCGCGAGGATCGCGGTGGCTCAGGCGGCGCCGCCGATGGGAAGCTGGTCTATAGCGACGACAATATCGTCGTGACCAGGACCGATGCCACATCAGGCGACGTCGTGGTCGATCGCTATTACGACGTGAGCCCGTCGGACGGGCTGGCCGATAGCACGACACCATACGAAACAGTTACCTTGCGCGAGATGCAAGGGCTGTGGGAAGCGGGGAAAAAGCTGGCGTTGCGAGATATTGCCACGACCCCGCGCAATCTCATCACCTGGGTCGATTTAGATAACGATGGCGTGGTGGACTCGGGGGAACAGATGGCCTTCAGTACGGCCAATGCGAGTACATTGAGCCCCTATCTTCGCGCCGATAGCAGCGGAACCTTTACGTCGACGAACATCATCAATTACATCCACGGCACACAAGTATCGGGCATGCGCAACCGGCAGGTGACGGTCAATGGGGCGTTGAAGGTCTGGCGACTCGGCGACGTGGTGAACTCCACTCCGACGATCGTGGGCGCACCGAAGGAGCGCTTCGACATGCTGTATGGCGATTCCGGCTATCGAAACTTCGTCAGGAAGTGGGCCAATCGCCGCCAGATGGCCTATGTTGGCGCGAACGACGGTCTGTTGCACGCGTTTAACGTCGGCTACTACCACCGCGGAGACGATCCCTCGACTGGCAGTGTGACGGAGCACGGCTGGTACACCACGGGCCCGGCTGATAATTCAGCAGGGACCGGATTGGGCGAAGAGGTCTGGGGATTTCTGCCCTACCCCCTCCTGCCCCAGCTCCGGTGGTATACCCAGACGGATTACACCCATATTTCGTATGTAGATCTGAAGCCGAAAGTGACCGACGTCCACATTTTCACAGCGGAAGGGGCCTGCGGGACCGTCGCGGTCCCGACGCCGACCGCCGTGGGCTGTATCCATCCGGACGGATGGGGCACGATCTTAATCGCCGGACTTCGTTTCGGCGGTAGTTGTGGATCCTGCGCGTCTGTGTCCGGAGGCAACAACGGAGGTCCGGCGTTACAGGTGGTGGCAGATTTCAACGGTAACGGCAATACGACGGATGTGAACGATAACCGCTACTTTTACAGCGCCTATGTCGTGCTCGACATTACGGATCCAGATGCGACGCCGACCGTGCTCGGGATCTACTCGTCGTCCGATCTCGGGTTAACCACCGGCTATCCCACGGTGGCCCGCATGAATCCATCTTCCGACGTGAGCACGAACCACACGAATGCCAAATGGTTCATGGTGTTCGGTTCGGGGGGTCATGGCTACGATGGCCGGGCTGCTGCGGCTGCCAAATTGTTTGCCGTCGAACTCGGGGTTCCTTTGGGAACGGCTCCGGCTGTGACGAAGATGCCGGTTGGTTCATGGAATTCGTTCATGGCTGATCCAATCACGCTGGACAAAGATCTCGATTTCAGGTCCGATGCCATTTATGTGGGGCGGACGATCGATCCGGCTTCCAGTGGGATCGGGTATTGGACGGGTAAGATGTATCGGCTCACGATGGGTGTGTGCAGTGGCGCTCCTTGCTCGACCTCGACCTGGGGCATCGCGTCAGGTGGAAGTCGTGTTCCAACGGAAATGCTTGATACGTTCAACACGAGCACGAGCTGGGCCTATCTCGGCCCCATGACCGCGAGTCCAACGGTCACCTTAGATGATACGGGAGAGGTATGGGTGTTTTTTGGCACAGGACGATTTTTAAGTGTCGCGGACAAGTCGGATACCTCAACCCAGTATCTCGTGGGACTTAAAGATTCAGTCCTGCGATTGGGCGGCTGTACGCAGACCAGTGAAACGAGCTGTTGGGAGGATAATCTCCTGGATGTCTCAAACGTGCAGATTTGCGTCACTTGCGCAACCGGTTCGAATCAGGTGAACGGGATTGCCGGCACGACGACGTACCCGTCGTTGATCGCGTTGATCGCAGGCAAGGATGGATGGGCGACCAACTTGCCGACTGCGGGGGAGCGGTCCATCGTCCCGCCGACTATTATCGCGGGAGCGGTGCTGTTCCCGACCTTCATCCCCACGACCGACATCTGCGTGGCGGCGGGAAATAGCAATCTGTATGCGCTCTTCTATAAGACTGGCGGTGCGTATTCTGAACCGATTCTCGGGGTGGATGCTGCTGGCCACTCACAGCGGAGCGTGAGTCTTGGTGAGGGCCTTGCCTCCTCGGTCGCGATACAAATTGGCGCGGCACCCACGGGCGTTGCCGGGTTCTATCAAACCAGCGGTGCCAATATTGGCAAGATCACGCCTAAAACGCCGCTGTCGGCTTGGAGCGAATATGTTTCCTGGATCAGCCGTCGGGATTGAAACGGGTCAAGGCGAACCGCGGGCACGAGGC
>VFKF01000232.1 GCA_009885705.1 Nitrospira sp.
CGTCTATATCAATGATGGGTCAGCCTCGGCAGGGGACGTCGTCAAGGTCGAGATCACCGATGCGGCGATGTATGACCTGGTCGGCCACATCGTCCCATAATGGGCTGCTGAAAAAAAACCGCCAGCATCGTTCCCTGCCTTCGCCGAAGCGGCTTCGCGCAGGCAGGTCGCATCGTTCAGGCCTTCAACGTACCCTCCGGGTACGCTTCAGGCCTTCTCTCGCTGCGGCCTTGCTGACGGTCTTTTTGAGCAGCCCTCTAGCATCATGAGGCATCAAGATCGCTTCCGCTCTGCTACAACTTATTAATTCCTTTCATCGGATATAGGTCAACGATGGCACAGCGAAAAGAATCCGTTGTTCTTCTGATTCATTGCAAGGATCGAAGGGGCATTGTGGCCCGAGTCTCTGGTTTCATTCACGACTTCGGCGGGAACATCCTCGACTCGGAGCACCATACCGATGAAGAGACCAACGAGTTTCTCATGCGTATGGAGTTTGCCACCGAAGGCCTGCAGATTCCGGCCGATGAAATCGCAACCGCGTTCGCTCCGGTCGCAAAGACCTTCGAAATGCGCTACGAGGTTCGTCTCTCAAGCCGCCGAACGAGGGTCGCGATGTTGGTCTCGAAACAGGATCACTGCCTGGCGGACTTGCTCCAACGGCACAAACGCGACGAGTTGCACATCGATATCCCCGTGATTATCTCCAATCATGACACCTGCGCAAGCTGGGCTGAACTCTTCAAGATTCCCTTCTCCGTCTGCCCTGTGACCAAGGAGACGAAGCCCCAGCAGGAACAAGCCGTACTCTCCCTTTTGAAGGACCATCATATCGAGCTCGTGGTCATGGCCCGCTACATGCAGATCCTCAGCGCCAGCTTTCTTGCCCAGGTCGGCTGCCCAGTCATCAATATCCATCACTCCTTCCTGCCCGCGTTTATGGGAGCGAACCCCTATCGGCAGGCTTATGACCGGGGCGTGAAAATCATCGGAGCCACGGCGCACTATGCCACGGAAGATCTGGATGAAGGTCCGATCATCGAGCAAGATGTCATGCATGTGGGCCATAGGGACACCGTTGACGACCTGGTAAGGAAGGGACGGGATCTGGAGGAGATTGTGCTGGCCCGCGCAGTGCGCCGCCACGTGGAACGGCGAGTGTTGGTGTATGGGAGAAAGACGGTGGTATTCGACTAACAGCGATGGGGCAGCAGTATTACCGCCCCATCGCTGTCATGATTGCTAGATTTTTGCGCTGAGGAACAATGCGTTGCCCCGCCGGTCGATCAGGATCAAGACATTCTCGCCCTTCTTCAGTCCTGACGAAACTTTCTCAAATTCCTTCACCGACTTCACTGGCTGCCGGTTGATTTCACGAATCACATCACCCCGCATCACCCCGGCCTTTTCTGCGCTGCTCTCCGGTTCAACCCCTGTGACGACGACCCCCTGGGCCTTGCCCTTCACGCCGAGTTCCTTCGCTGTTTCTCGATCGAGGTCCTGCACAGCCACTCCAGCGAAAGCATAGTCGGTCTCGCCGCTCTCAGCCTTGGCGACCTTTGTATTGTCCGGTTGCTCGCCGATCGCCACGGTCACGTCTTTCTCATGGCCATCACGGATCACCCGGATCGTGACTTTCGTGCCCACCACTGTTTTGGTCACCTGCCGTTGGAGCGACACCGCATCTTCCACCGGCGCACCTTGATACGTTGTAATGATATCGCCTTGCTTCAGGCCTGCTTGCCCTGCAGGGCCGTCGTCCTTCACGTCGCTGACGAGAGCCCCTTTCGCATCTTTGAGGCTGAACGATTTGGCCAGTTCCTGGTTGAGATCCTGAATGGAGACTCCCAGGAATCCTCGTACCACCTTCCCATTCTTCACCAGGCTGTCATAGATCGGCTTGCTCATACTGGTTGGAACAGCGAAGCCTACACCCTGATAACCACCGGTTTGAGAGAAGATGGCGGTATTAATGCCCACCAGTTCCCCCCTGGTATTCACCAAGGCGCCTCCGGAATTCCCGGGATTGATGGCTGCATCGGTTTGGATGAAGTCTTCATACTGAGTAATGCCCATACGACCGCGGCCTAATGCGCTTACAATGCCGAGGGTGACGGTGGAGTTCAGTCCGAAGGGATTTCCGACTGCCAGTACATATTCACCAACCTGCAATTTCGTCGCATCACCCCACGAGACCGTAGGAAGGTTCTGTCCCTCGATCTTCACAACGGCCAGATCTGTTTTAGGATCGGCTCCAATAATCTTCCCCGTGAATTCCCTCTTGTCCGGCAACGTGATCGTGACGGTCCGTGCTCCTTCAATCACATGATTGTTGGTGAGAATGTACCCGTCCTGGGAAACGATGACGCCGGACCCCTGCCCACCACCCCGATGCTCCCGTGGTTCACCAGGACCAGGACCTTGCGGCCCGCGGAATCCACGAGGACCGGACGGTCCCCCCGGTCCGCCAAAGAACTCTTCCATGCGTTCCCGCAATTCGTCTGGTATGCCTCGACTATCCGACACCTTCTCGACGGTGACGGTTGTGATGTTCACCACAGCCGGTGTGACGGCTTTCGCCACGTCTGTAAAGCCATTCGATGGTGCGGAGCTCATCGGGAGAGCCCCCGGCGCCGCCGTCGACATAGCAGGACTCGATGCATGGGAAGGAGCGAGCGATTGGCCTCCCCAGATCAACAGAGCGCTCAATGTTGCGACCGCTGCAGCGGTTCCAAGGGTCTGCCGAACAGGCTGTCTCATAATTTCCTCCTTGCGATTGATCGACCGGGATAAAGACCGATGACGATGTTCATTACTCTGAACAAGGTATCAGTCGGCGATGAGAGGACGATTAGGAGGGGATTAGAAGTGGTTAAGCCGATGGAGAAACCAGCGGGAGCATCACGGTGAAGGTCGAACCTTCGTCAACTTGGCTCTGGACCTCGATCTCTCCTCGATGGGATTCGGCAATCCAGGCGCAAATCGCCAATCCAAGGCCCGTGCCCTTCTTCGTATGGGCGCGCGCGATATCGGTGCGATAGAACCGGTTGAAGATCTGGGGCTGATCTTCCTGTGCAATCCCAATCCCGTGATCGGTCACCGATACTCGCGCCTGTCCTTGGTAGGTCGTCAGCGCAATATCGACGGTGCCGCTGGGACGAGAGTACTTGACGGCATTATCGAGCAGATTCAGGAACAGCTCGCGCAAACGGAGTTCGTCTCCCAAGACCATGACTGACGTCGTAGCGCTGAGCACGACCTGAATGTCCCGCTCCTGCCCTAACAAGGAAGCTTGCCGATGGACATCTTCGATGAGCAGATCCAATTGAACCGGCAGATGCTCCATCTTCACTTCGCCCATGTCGGCCCGGGAGAGAAAGAGCAGCTCATCCACAATGCGCGTCATGCGGTCGATCTCTTCGAGATTACTCTCCAGGACGTTTTTATAGTCGTCCGTTTCGCGGGGACGTCGAAGGGCGAGTTCTGTTTCCCCTCGCATAACCGTCAGCGGCGTGCGCAGTTCGTGCGAGGCATCGCTGCTGAACTGGCGGATCTGCCGAAAGGAGGTTTCCAGCCGGTCGATCATGTCATTGAATGTATTCGTCAGACGGCCGATTTCATCGGCGGAGGCCGGAGCCGTCAGCCGTTGAGTCAGATCACCTCCGGCAATGCGTTGCGCAGCCAGCGTAATGGCATCGACGGGGCGAAGGGCCCGGCCCGCCATGAACCAACCGCCGGCGAGCGACACAGCCAGCGCGACAGGCATGCTCACCAATAACACGAGCAGGAGGCGGTTCAGCGTATGCTCGACCGAGTCCATCGTGGTGCCGACCTGAACGATATAGAGCAGGCTGCCCCGATAGATGATGGGAACCGAGATGAGGCGTAAGGGTGGCTCCTTGGGGTACTTCGCGGACTCGAACAACGTGCGGCCTGAGGAGGCCACTTCCAATGCCTGGCGGCTCAACGGCATCTCATGTTGTTTGACGTTCGGCGAACGAATGGTGATGGTGCCTGAAGGACTGAAGATCTGAAAGAACTTGTCGATGCGCGCCAGTTCGGGAAACTGAGACATCAGTTCGGTTTCGTCGATGAGCGGGAGAAACCCGCGTTCTTCTAACGACCGCACCGCCACCGCGGCAGTTTCCTCCAGCGATTGATCGACTGCGTCGCGAAGACTTCGCGCGGTAATGACATACAAGACGGACGAAAAGATGATGAGGATGAGCGCGAGGGCGGTGCCATACCACAGCGTGAGACGGACGCGAAGCGGCATCAGTCGGCCTTCAGCATATATCCGCTTCCGCGAATCGTATGAATCAGCTTCTTCGAGCGTCCCCGGTCGATCTTGTTCCGAAGATAATTCACGTAGACATCGATGACATTGGTAAACGTGTCGAAGTCCTGATTCCACACATGTTCTGAAATCATGGGGCGGGTCAAGACACGCCCCGTGTGACGCATCAGATATTCGAGCAGCGCATATTCCTTCGACGTGAGGTCGATCCGCTGGCCGTCTCTGGTCACCTCTCGTGTGGCCGGGTTCAAGACCAGATCGTCGATCTGGAGGACGCCGGAACCCTCGGTCGCGCCGCGGCGTAGCAGGGCGCGAATACGGGCGAGCAGTTCGTCGATGGCAAAGGGCTTGGTGAGGTAATCGTCTGCGCCAGCGTCAAGACCCTTGACTCGCTGATCGACTTGGGATTGGGCGGTCAGAATCAGAATGGGGGTTTGAATCTTGGCCTGACGGACTCCCTTCAGCACATCCAGACCGGGCAATGACGGCAGCATCAAGTCGACGATCAGAAGGTCGTAGTTCGTGGCAAAGGCCATCTGAAGGCCCTTCGCTCCATCTTCACAGAGATCGACGGCGTAACTCTCTTCTTCAAGCGCGCGCTTGATGAAGCAGCCGACTTTCGTTTCGTCTTCAATAACGAGGATACGCATAGTTTTCGCCGCGTGATTATACCAGAGCTCGGTCGACGAATCGCCTGCAGCTTACGCCGGCGGAAAGCGCGTGACGGTCACTGGTTCATGGGTCAGCGCCGTTCCCCCGTGGGTCCGTTGGATCAGGCTATGTTTCAACCACTGTCGATCATCGCGGCTTGGGTAGTCCGACCGGTAATGGGCCCCACGGCTTTCCTGCCTCGCGAGCGCACTGGTGACGATGGTCTCCGCGACGTCGAGCAGGCATTCGAGTTCCAAGGCCTGCACAAGATC
>VFKF01000340.1 GCA_009885705.1 Nitrospira sp.
CCAATGCTGCCAGCCGATTCTTCCGGGCAGGATCCTGTACCAGAGATGTCGTGCTTGCCGAGTTCTGAGGAAGTCCCGTCTGCCCCTCCGATGATATCGGCCGAGCCGCCGCTGCCTTCTTCCGAACATCGAGATATTGAGATTGGGCAGCCGATGTTCGAATTGCCTCCCTCTGTTGTGGGAGAAGGGTCTATTCCAAATTCTTTAGAAGAGCGAGCAACGGAGGCCGGGCTATCCATCCCCTCTCCCGTCGAATCGCCGGGGTTGTCCGCTCCCATGCCGTGGGAACAGATTGAACATTCCAACATCAGAATTGAAGATGTGGCGCCGTCGATCGCTCCTTCTGTTCAATCGGATGAGGCCCCACTCTTTGGGGCCGAATCGTTTCCTGCCTCGCCCAGCATGTCACAGTCTGGACCTGTATCCGATCAGTCGGCCAGTCTGAATCTTTCTCAGGAATTGCCAGAGCCGATTCAGGCGCCCGGGGTGGATTTGGCGGTGAGCCCTGCGGTGGTATCAGAGCCGGAGGTGCCGACGCATTCCTTCATGGCTCAACCAGAATCGGAGATCGCGTTGCCGGTGAGTTCTGTGTTTGTGCCAGAGCCGACGGTGTCGAGTGAGATGCGCGATGCGGTGGATTCGGCGGTGAGCCCTGCGGTGGTATCAGAGCCGGAGGTGCCGACGCTCTCCTTCATGGCTCAACCAGAATCGGAGATCGCGCTGCCGGTGAGTTCTGTGTTTGCGCCAGAGTCGTCTGTACCGAGTGAGATGCGCGATGCGGTGGATTCGGCGATGAGCCCTGCGGTGATATCAGAGCCGGAGGTGCCGACGTTCTCCTTTATCGCTCAGCCAAAATCGGCGGAAGCGCCGCCGGTGCCGAGTGAGTTGAGTCATGTGGTGGACTCACCGGTGGTTCCAGAGCCTGAAGCCCCGGCCCTTTCCGTCTCAGATTTTTCCGCACATGTTCCATTTTCATGGAACTCCGTTTTTGATGGCGCATGGAAATTTGGTGCGGGAACGTCGGCACCGAGTTCTCCTAGTTCATTCTCGACGCCGAATGCGATTTCACAGGTTGCGAGGGAGGCGGAATCAGTTCAGCCTGAATCAGTGCCAGCGCTCGCCGATCCCGTCAGTACAGCGACACCAGCACCGCCATTTTCTGTCACGGAACCAGACACAGTGCCATCGGCTCAGGCTTCAGGCTTGGAAGAAGAGCGTGACTCGATCCCAGAAGCAGCTGTAATCAGAGTGCCCGATCTTTCCGAATCCGTAGCGGCTTTTCTGGAGGAAAAGTCTTCGCGTCAAGAAGAGCCATCGACTCTTTCGGTCGAGATCCCACATGCTCTTGAGGTGGACCTTCCAGCGCAGACGATGTCGGAGCCCATCGAACTCGCTCGTGAGACTGAACCCGCACCGTCCTCATTTTTCATGGATCCACAGCCCGTGGCATTATTCGAGGACGCCGCTGTCCCGGAGACGTCACCCTCAGCGGTGATTCCAGAAGCATCACCAGATCCGGAGGCTTTCTCAATAGTCAGCAAAGAAGTAACCAGTACACCGGTCCAGATTGCCGAGGTTCCACCGTTCTCCGAAATAGCCAGTACTGAGCCAGCGGTGCCAGTGGCCCCGATAGAGACCCCCTCACATTGGAGCACTGGCGAAGTCGAGGTGCAACCACATCGCCCGACTGATAAGAAGCGAAACTGGGATAAGGAAAAAGGGGAAGCGACAGTCGTCCCCCCGGCTCCCGAGCCGGTGGTAGAGCAATATGAGCCGATTGCTGCGCCGCGAGCTGATTGGGAATCGGCTCCCTCTGAGGCCGCGCCTCCTGTCGTTGAAGCCGTAGCTCCCGTCGTAGAGGAAGTGGTTCATGAAGTGGATACGAGACCGGAATGGGTGCGGGCAAGTGAGTCGATTACATTTGTGACTCCTAGTCCCTCCTCTCCGGCAACGTGGCAGGATTCCGGCATTGAGTCTGTCCAGTCCAATCCGGAACCGACGCTCTCAGTGGCAGCGTCGGCGGTGGATGTCCTGTTTGACTCAACGGGACAGAGAAATCAGGCTCCCGCGCAGGATCGTACGGCACGGCCACGACCTTCCCCATCGTTTGCGACGAGAGTGGCTCGAATCCGCAGCGGCTTCTCATCGATGATCGGGTCCTGTTTTTCGACGACGCAATCGATGGTCGTATTTTGCTTGGTGTTGGCGTTTGCCTGTGCGGCTCTGGTCGCGATCGGTATCGGAGGGGTGGGAATGGCCTGGCTGGTCATGGAAGAGCCCCCGACCCCGGTCTATCGCAACCTGACGGCGAGTTCCCCCCAGGCGCATACAGACCAGCGGAAGAACGGGTACTTTATGCTGCTTGGTTTCGGCTCGCCTGCGGAGCGGGACCCACTCCAAGCTGGTTATGAGAAGAAGGCTGAGGGGCAGGAACTCCAGGCGGCACAGGCCTGTATGGCCGGTGATGAAGGGGCAGGGAGGACGACCACTGGGGCCTCTGCCAATGTGTTGAGAGGGTGGTTCAGCGGTACTGACCCCGTGGCGCAGATGAAGCCGCAGGCTGCAGCCGTACGATCCTGGACGGCTCAAGAAGCGGTTGGCCTCAAGCGGTATCAACAATGGTTGTCGATGCCGTTTGAAGATGTGGGGTATGGACAAATCGTGAGCCCAAACTGTGCTCAAATTCTGCTGGCCCATCGGCTGTATCTGGCAGAAGGATTTGCGCAGGACCTCAACACCGGACTTGGACGGCTTGAAAGCGATATGGGGTCCTGGCGCGTCGCACTGGGACAGTCGAAGACGTTGATGGTCAAGATGTTGGCTGCGACGGCCGTCCAGGACGATGTGGCCATCGTATCCGGACTCTTGACCCGTCAGGACCTCGATGCGGCAGCCATCGGTCGGCTTGGCAAGATCGTTCGCCCCCTCGATCAGGTAGAACTCTCCCTCCGGTGGCCGATGCAGAGCCATTTCGTCTGGGCCACGAAGACGGTGCCGAGCAGCCTGAAGAGCGACAAGACCGAGGAGCGTCCGCTGTACGTGTCCCTCGCGGCGGGGATGCCTCTTCCCGTGCAGCGTCGGGCCAATGCTTATGCGGACTATTACGAGGCGGCGAGCAAAGCCGTGGCCGAAGGGCGTTATACCAACTTGCCGAAACCCTCCAGCTTCATCCGGACTCCCGCGGTCAGCGCCTTGGACTATGTGGCGAATCCGGTCGAGCACATCATCGGCATCGAGCCGCTCCCATCATGGGATCCCTACGTCGGACGGATTGTGGAGACCGA